>CANFYL010000141.1 GCA_947451285.1 Comamonadaceae bacterium | reverse complement strand
TCTTAACCGTCCAATCCACCGCCACAACCTGAGACGCATAGGGTTGTTGGGTGACTCCTACAATCGCGCCATGATTTCACGTGAACCCACCCTAGAGCGTTTGGCCATTGCCCAACAGTTGTTGCTTGAGCCATTTGGCTTGGACGAGTCCCATTTGACAAGAACCTTGGCTGAGATTCGGGCTCACAAAGTCGATGACGCTGATTTGTACTTTCAATACACCCGCTCGGAAGGCTGGAGTTTAGAAGAAGGCATTGTCAAAACCGGCTCCTTCAGCATTGACCAAGGTGTGGGCGTGCGCGCTGTGAGCGGTGAAAAAACGGCGTTCGCGTATTCCGATGATATTTCTGAAGCGTCGCTCATGGATGCGGCTCGCACGGTGCGCACCATTGCTGTGGCTTCCAAGGGCGGGCGCGTGAAAGTGCCTTCACGTCGCGTGGCCTCCAGCCGCTCGCTGTACCGCGACCTCGACCCGATTGCTTCTCTCGACAGCACCCAAAAGGTGGCCTTGCTGGGCCGCGTGGAAAAGATGGCGCGGGCCAAAGACCCGCGCGTGTCGCAAGTGATGGCTGGCTTGGCCAGTGAATACGATGTGGTGATGGTGGTGCGGGCTGATGGCACCCTGGCTGCTGACGTGCGTCCCTTGGTACGACTGAGCGTGACCGTGATTGCCGAGCACAACGGTCGCCGTGAAATGGGCTCAGGCGGCGGGGGGGGGCGTTTTGGCTTGGACCACTTTGACGATGCCTTGGCGCAAAGCTATGTGGACGAAGCGGTCAAAGCGGCATTGGTGAATTTGGAAGCACGGCCCGCCCCTGCAGGAGAGATGAGTGTGGTGTTGGGCCCAGGATGGCCTGGCATCCTGTTGCACGAGGCGATTGGCCACGGCTTGGAAGGCGACTTCAACCGGAAAGGATCGAGCGCATTCAGTGGTCGCATTGGCCAACGCGTGGCTGCCAAGGGCGTGACGGTGTTGGATGATGGCACTTTGCCCGATCGTCGGGGTTCGTTGAATGTAGACGACGAAGGACATGCGAGCCAGCGCAATGTGCTGATTGAAGATGGCATTTTGAAGGGCTACATCCAAGACAGCATGAATGCCCGCTTGATGGGTGTGAAGCCCACAGGCAACGGTCGGCGCGAAAGCTATGCCCACGTGCCCATGCCACGCATGACCAACACCTACATGCTGGGTGGCGACAAAGATCCTCAAGAAATTGTGGCCAGCCTCAAAAAAGGTTTGTACGCCGTGAACTTTGGCGGTGGCCAAGTCGACATCACCTCGGGCAAGTTTGTGTTTTCGACCTCACAAGCGTATTGGGTGGAGAACGGCAAGATCCAATACCCCGTCAAAGGCGCCACCTTGGTGGGCAACGGACCTGATGCCTTGACGCGTGTGAGCTTGATTGGCAACGACATGGCGCTTGACACCGGGGTGGGGACTTGCGGCAAGGAAGGCCAAAGTGTGCCCGTGGGCGTGGGTCAACCTACGCTGCGTATTGATGGTTTGACGGTTGGAGGCACGGCTTAAACCCCCGCCCCCGTGCTGAGGCGATGGCCCGATGCGCTGTGCTATATTTCAAGCCATGAGTTGCGCACGTTTTTATTTTGTTGACTTTTTTATCTCACGCCCCACCGGCGGTCGAGAGATCTGAACGTATCTGAAACAAACGCTCTGAACTCCCCAACCAACCGCCGGAACCACCGGCGGTTTTTTTTTAGGACGCGACCATGAAATCGAACACCAGTTATCCAAGCCACGTTGAAAACACCAGTCAAACCGACGATCAACGTATCAAGGACATCACCGTGCTTCCTCCCCCCGAACATTTGATTCGCTTCTTCCCCATCCAGGGAACGCCAGTTGAGCAGCTCATCACGTCAACGCGCAAGACCATCCACAACATCATGCATGGCAGTGATGACCGTCTGTTGGTGGTGATTGGCCCGTGTTCCATTCACGACCCCGCAGCAGCCATTGACTACGCACGTCGCTTGCAGCCCTTGCGCGAGAAATACGCCGACACCCTCGAGATCGTGATGCGCGTGTACTTTGAAAAACCACGCACGACAGTGGGCTGGAAAGGGCTGATCAACGACCCGTACCTGGATGAGAGCTACCGCATCGACGAGGGCTTGCGCATTGCGCGTCAGCTCTTGATTGAAATCAACCGCTTGGGGCTGCCCGCAGGCAGCGAGTTCTTGGACGCGATCAGCCCGCAATACATTGGCGACTTGATTTCGTGGGGTGCGATTGGCGCGCGCACCACCGAGAGCCAAGTGCACCGCGAGTTGGCTTCCGGTATTTCCGCGCCGATTGGCTTCAAGAATGGCACCGATGGCAACATCAAAATTGCCACCGACGCGATTCAGGCGGCAGCTGGTGCCCATCACTTTTTGTCAGTTCACAAGAACGGCCAAGTGGCGATCGTACAAACCAAGGGCAACAAAGATTGCCACGTGATTTTGCGCGGTGGCAAAGCGCCCAACTACGACGCCAGCAGTGTGACAGCGGCGTGCGAAGAGCTGGCCAAAGCCAAACTACCAGCCAGCTTGATGGTGGATTGCAGCCACGCCAACAGCAGCAAACAACACGAGCGTCAACTGGTGGTGGCTCGTGACATCGCCGAGCAAATCAGCGGTGGCTCACACCAAGTCTTTGGCGTGATGATTGAAAGTCACATCCGCGGTGGAGCGCAAAAGTTCACACCAGGCAAGGACGATGTGTCCAAGCTGGAATATGGCAAGAGCATCACCGACGCATGTCTGGATTGGAATGACTCGGTGGCTTCGCTCGATGTGTTGTCACAGGCGGTGGCTGCGCGTCGCAAGGCTTGAGAAGCCATTGTTTTGCGCGTCACTGAGTTATTGGGCCAAGGCAGCCAACAACTTGGCGTGAATGCCGCCAAAGCCGCCATTGCTCATGCACAGCACGTGGTCGCCCGGCTGGGCCGCGGCGACCACTTGAGCAATCACCTCATCCACAGTGGCACCTACATTA
>CANFYL010000140.1 GCA_947451285.1 Comamonadaceae bacterium | reverse complement strand
GTCACGGTCAGGCCGTCTTTGGCGTCGCCCGGTTCGTGCAGGTAATCGGCGTGGCAATCGACACCGCCCATGCGCAGTGTTTTGGGAAACGCCTGCGTGGTGATGCCCGCCGCTTGGTGGCGCATCAGCTCCTCGCGGCTGAGGTACAGCAGTTTGGGTTGGCGCTTGACCTCTTCGCGGTACCAGTGCTCCAGCGTGACCAAGCCGCACACATCGGCGGGCAACTGCTGGTCGTAGAAGGCGTAAATCAAGGCATCGTCCACCAGCACGTCTTGGCGGCGCGACTTGTGTTCCAGCTCTTCCACTTGCGCAATCAGCTTTTGGTTGGCTTCCAAAAACGGCAGCTTGGTGTCGAGTTCGCCCTCGACCAACGCTTCGCGGATGAAAATTTCACGCGCCCCCGCCATGTCCACTTTGCTGTAGCTCACCCGTCGCCCGTTGTAGACCACCAAGCCATACAAGGTGGCGCGCTCCAGGGCTTTGACTTCACCCGCCTTCTTTTCCCAATGCGGATCGAGCAATTGTTTTCGCAACACATGGCCGCCGACTTGCTCTAACCATTGCGGCTCGATGCCTGCCAAGCCACGGCCAAACAAGCGCGTGGTTTCCACCAACTCAGCCGCCACCAGCCAGCGCCCAGGTTTTTTGCGCAGGTGCGCGCCAGGGTGGCGGTAAAACTTGATGCCACGCGCGCCCAAGTAAGCCTCGTCGTCGTCGAGCTTGCAACCCACGTTGCCCAGCAAGCCCGCCAACATCGACAGGTGCAGTTGCTCGTAACTCGCAGGCAAGGTATTGAGCCGCCACTTGTGTTCGGTCACCACCGTCATCAACTGGGTGTGCGTGTCGCGCCACTCGCGCACGCGGCGCACGTTGATGAAGTTTTGCCGCAGCAGCGCTTCGTGTTGGCGGTTGCTCAGCTTGTGCTCAGCAGGCGCACCCGTGGCGCCAACGTTCACAGCGCCCGACTTGCTGTGTGGCGGCTTGGCCGCCATGGGCTGCTTCATGCTGGCAGGCACATGGGGCTTGCCGCCGCGCGAATTTTCCAGCCACTTCCACAGGTTGAGGTAACCGCTGAACTCGCTGCGGTCGTCGTCGAACTTGGCGTGGGCTTGGTCGGCGGCGGCTTGGGCTTCCATCGGGCGGTCACGCACGTCTTGCACGCTCAGGGCCGAGGCAATGATGAGCACTTCGTCCAAGGCATGGCGGTCACGCGCTTCCAAAATCATGCGCCCCACACGCGGGTCGAGTGGCAGCTTGGCCAGCTCGCGCCCAGTGGGCGTCAACTCATTGGCGTCGTCCACCGCGCCAAGTTCGTTGAGCAACTGGTAGCCGTCGGCGATGGCTTTGGGCCGGGGGGCTTCAAGAAAAGGAAACCGCTCCACATCGCCCAGGTGCAGCGACTTCATGCGCAAGATCACACCTGCCAATGAGGAACGCAAAATTTCGGGGTCGGTGAAGGGTGTGCGGCCCTTAAAGTCTTGTTCGTCGTACAAGCGGATGCAAATGCCGTTGGCCACACGGCCACAGCGACCCGCACGCTGGTTGGCCGCCGCTTGGCTGATGGGCTCGACCATCAGCTGTTCGACCTTGCTGCGCCAGCTGTAGCGCTTGACACGCGCTTGTCCCGCGTCAATCACATAGCGAATGCCTGGCACGGTGAGCGAGGTTTCGGCCACGTTGGTGGCCAGCACAATGCGTCGCCCACTGTGGTTGTCAAACACACGGTCTTGCTCGGCCTGCGACAGCCGGGCAAACAGCGGCAACACCTCAGCGTTGCGCAAGACAGGTGAGTGGCTCAGGTGTACCCGCAGGTGATCGGCGGCCTCACGAATTTCGCGCTCGCCAGGCAAGAACACCAAGATATCCCCCTGCTGGCCTGTCTCGCGCCACAGCTCATCCACCGCATCGGCAATGGCGTTGTTGAGGTCGTAATCGCGTTTTTCTTCGAAGGGGCGGTAGCGCATTTCTACCGGGAAGGTGCGTCCCGAGACCATCAGCACCGGCGCCGGCCCCTTGGTGGAGGCAAAGTGCCGCGCGAAGCGGTCGGCGTCGATGGTGGCCGAGGTCACGATGATTTTCAGGTCCGGCCGGCGCGGCAAGATCTCGCGCAGGTAGCCCAGCAAAAAGTCGATGTTCAGGCTGCGCTCGTGGGCTTCGTCGATGATGATCGTGTCGTAGGCCTTGAGCAAGGGGTCGGTTTGCGTCTCGGCCAACAAAATACCGTCGGTCATCAGCTTGACCGAGGCGTCTTTGCTCAAGCGGTCCTGAAAGCGCACCTTGTAACCCACCACCTCGCCCAAGGGAGTTTTGAGTTCTTCGGCAATGCGCTTGGCCACCGAGCTGGCGGCAATGCGTCGCGGCTGGGTGTGGCCAATGATTTGGCGACGTTTGGGTTTGGATGAATTGGGGTCGGAGAAATTGGGGTCAGATCCCGGTTGCCAGCCACCGCGCCCCAGCGCCAGCGCCATTTTGGGCAACTGCGTGGTTTTGCCCGAGCCCGTCTCACCACACACGATGATCACCTGGTGCGCCTGCATGGCTGCCATGATCTCGTCACGCCGTGCCGAGACAGGCAACGATTCGGGGAATTCAATCTGAAGGGAAGCTGGCGTAGACAAAAGCGGGCGCGATCTTGATAGACAATCCGCAATTATCCCAGCCAAGCCCCTCGCCACACTTCATGTCCGCTGTCTTCAACTTCACTTTCGTGCCCTGGTTTCGCTCGGTCGCGCCCTATATCCATATGCACAGAGGCAAAACCTTTGTGGTGGGTATCGCGGGCGAAGCCATTGCCGCAGGCAAATTGCCCAACTTGGCACAAGACTTGGCACTCATTCAAAGCATGGGCGTGCGCATTGTGCTGGTGCACGGTTTTCGCCCACAGGTCAATGAGCAGCTGGCCGCCAAAGGCCATGTGCCCCAGTACTCACACGGGATGCGCATCACCGACGAGGTGGCGCTCGATTGCGCCCAAGAAGCGGCAGGCCAGCTGCGCTACGAAATTGAAGCTGCGTTC
>CANFYL010000139.1 GCA_947451285.1 Comamonadaceae bacterium | reverse complement strand
TGTGGCGTTCATCCGAAATTCCAATCCTTAATCCATCCGAGAGAAGACAACCATGGCCCAACACCAACTCCAACACATCATCGACAACGCCTGGGACAACCGCGCCAACATCAACGGCGCCAATGCCACTGCCGAAGTGCGTGACGCCGTCGAGCACGTGATTGCCGAACTCAACGCCGGTCGCCTGCGCGTGGCCAGCCGTGATGGCGTGGGCCAATGGACCACCCACCAATGGCTCAAGAAGGCTGTGTTGTTGAGCTTTCGCTTGAACGACAACGAAATCATCAAGGCCGGTGAGTTGGGCTTTTACGACAAGGTGAAAACCAAGTTCTCGCACCTCAGCGACGAAGACATGAAGGCCGCAGGCGTGCGCGTGGTGCCGCCAGCTGTGGCGCGTCGTGGCAGCTTCATTGCCTCGGGCGCGATTTTGATGCCCTCCTACGTGAACATTGGCGCCTATGTGGACTCCGGCACCATGGTCGACACCTGGGCCACTGTGGGTTCATGCGCACAAATTGGCAAGAACGTGCACCTCTCAGGTGGCGTCGGCATTGGCGGCGTGTTGGAGCCTTTGCAAGCCAACCCCACCATCATTGAAGACAACTGCTTCATCGGCGCACGCTCAGAGGTGGTCGAAGGCGTCATCATCGAAGAGAACTCGGTCCTCGGTATGGGCGTGTTCATTGGTCAAAGCACCCCCATCTTCGACCGTACCACCGGCGAGATCAGCTATGGCCGTGTCGCCAGTGGCTCGGTGGTGGTCAGCGGCAACCTGCCCAAAACAGCGGCCAACGGCGCGCCCTACAGCATGTATGCCGCCATCGTGGTCAAGCGCGTGGATGCCCAAACCCGCTCCAAGACCAGCATCAACGACTTGTTGCGCGACTGATCGACGGTTCATCCAAAGCGCTTCATGACTCGCTCGCTGCAACTCACCGAACACCTGATCTCGCGCCCCTCGGTCACACCCGAGGACGCCGGGTGCTTGGACCTGCTTGCAGCACGCCTGACGCCCTTGGGCTTTGCCTGTGAGCGCCTCGACAGCGGGCCTGACAACTTTCGGGTGAGCAACTTGTGGGCGATACGCCGCAGCGCGCAGGCGAACGCCAAAACCCTGGTGTTTGCCGGTCACACCGATGTGGTGCCCACCGGCCCGGTGGAGAAGTGGACCCAAGACCCTTTCACCCCCACCCACCGCAACGGCATGCTGTATGGCCGTGGCAGCAGCGACATGAAAGCGTCGCTGGCCGCCATGGTGGTGGCGTGTGAAGAGTTTGTGGCCGCGCAGTCAGCGCCTTTGATCCACATCGCCTTCTTGCTCACCAGCGACGAAGAAGGTCCGGCGCTCGACGGCACCGTCAAGGTCTGCGAGGCCTTGAAAGCTCGGGGCGAACGCTTGGACTGGTGCATCGTGGGCGAGCCCACCTCGGTGCAACGCACCGGCGACATGATCAAAAACGGGCGCCGTGGCAGCATGAGCGGCAAGCTCACCGTCCAAGGTGTGCAAGGCCACATCGCCTACCCGCAACTGGCCAACAACCCGATCCATGGGCTGGCACCGGCACTGGCCGAGTTGGTCGCGATTGAATGGGACCGGGGCAACGAATTTTTCCCGCCCACCAGCTGGCAGGTCAGCAACATCCACGCGGGCACGGGCGCGGGCAATGTGATTCCGGGCACTTGCGTGGTCGACTTCAACTTTCGCTTTTGCACCGAGTCCACCCCCGAGCACTTGCAGCAGCGCCTCAAAGCCGTGCTGGATCAGCATGGCTTGCAGTACGACCTGAGCTGGACCCTCAGTGGCCTGCCTTTTCTCACCCCACCGGGTGACTTGGTGGGGGCGGTGCAAACTGCCATCCGGAATGAAACGGGCATCGAGACCGAACTCTCCACCTCGGGCGGCACCAGCGATGGTCGCTTCATCGCCCAGGTGTGCCCGCAGGTGATTGAGCTGGGCCCCTGCAACGCCACCATTCACAAGATCGACGAATGCGTGGCCGTGGCCGACATTGAGCCCCTGAAAAACATTTACCGCCGCGTGCTGGAGCAGCTCAACAGCTTGGCCTCTGGCTCCCCCGCCTGATGGCTGCATCCCTCACCCTCAGCGCGCTGGTCGCTCTCAGCGCGCAACAGCTAGAGGCCGCCCATGTGAAGTGCCTCCTCAGCTTTGGCCAAGGCACCACCAACGCTGCCGACGAAGCCGCATGGCTGGTGTTGTGGCGACTTGGGCTTGCTCTGGACATCGATTGGGCGGACCCAGCTTACGACGTGGCGCTGTCGCCTCAGCAAGTCGCCGATGTGCAAGCCTTGATTCAACAACGCATTGACTCGCGCCAACCTGCGGCTTACCTCACACAAGAAGCATGGTTGCAGGGCGTGTCGTTCTACATTGACGAGCGCGCCATCGTGCCGCGCTCACTCATTGCCGAGGTGTTGGCTGAAGGCAGCATCGACCCCTGGCTGGACCCCCACACCACCCGCGTGCTTGATCTGTGCACGGGCAATGGCAGCCTGGGCATTTTGGCTGCCTTGGCGTTTCCAGACATCACCGTGGTCGGCTTGGATCTGTCCAAAGACGCGCTCGAGGTGGCACGCATCAACATCGAACGCCATGGCTTGCAAACGCGCATGACACTGGCCCAGTCCGATGGACTGCGTCAGGCAGAGGGACGGTTTGATTTGATTTTGTGCAACCCCCCCTATGTGAACAGCCAAAGCATGGCCAGCCTGCCCGCTGAGTTCAAGGCTGAGCCTGCCCTCGCGCTGGCCGGTGGCGACGACGGCATGGATTTCATCCGTCAATTGCTGCGCGACGCGCCCGCACACATGAGCGAACACGCGGTCTTGGTGCTTGAAATTGGCCACGAACGCAATCACTTTGAAGCAGCCTTTCCCCATTTAGATGTCGTGTGGCTATCGACCAGTGCTGGTGACGACCAGGTCTTACTCCTCACACACACCGCGTTAACGCAAGGCGCTCTCCCCCAATGATTACTTTGAAAAATGTCACCTTGCGCCGCAGCGCCAAGGTGTTGCTCGACAGTGCCTCGGTCACCCTCAACCCCGGAGAAAAAGTGGGCTTGGTAGG
>CANFYL010000138.1 GCA_947451285.1 Comamonadaceae bacterium | reverse complement strand
TATGGCAAGCTGATCAAAGACGCGGGCATCAAGCCCGAGTGAACCCCTGAGCCTATGTAGGAGCGACAGATGTACCAAGTCGATGTGTTGATTCAAGGCTTTCCTGGCCGCGCCGTGTGCCACGGTGGTTTGGGCTGGAGCACCATCACCTTGTTGCGCGGCGAAGGCCGTGTGATCTTGTTGGATGTGGGCGCTTTTGGCGTTCGCAAGCCTTTGGCCAAACAACTGCAAGCGCACGGTGTGCGCGCCCAAGACGTGACCGATGTGGTGCTCACCCACGCCCACTACGACCATGCGGTCAACTTCACCTTGTTCCCCAACGCCACGGTGTGGATTGGCGACGCTGAGCTCAGCTGGGCCGCCAGCGAACCGGCAGGCTTTAACCCCTTGCCCGAGTTGTATGTGCGCGAGTTGTGCCAGTCGCCACGCGTCAAGCGCATCCAAGCCGGTGACGCGTTCTTGCCCGGCTTTGAAGCCTTGGCAGCTCCGGGTCACACGCCGGGACATTTGATCTTTGTGTTGCAGGGCAACGAGGTTCCGATTGTCTTCACGGGCGACGCGGCGAAGAACCGTGCCGAGTTGTTGTCGCGCAGCGTGGCCGACAGCGACGACATGGCCGACAGCATCCGCACCCTGAACCTGATTTGGGACTGCTGGCGCGCCAAGCCCGGTACGCTGCTCATCCCGGGCCACGACCTCACCATGGTGCTCAATGCAGCGGGCGAGCCGCAGTACATCGGCCAGCGTGAAGCCTCCATTGCCGCCTGGTTCTCGGAAACCCTGACGCAGTCCACCACCATCGACTTGTGCGCCAATGCGGGCGATGGTTTATTCACCGATTTGGTCGCGCGTTGAGCGCTGCCTAACTTCTTACTTTCACTGTCACCACCACCACCACCATGTCCTACAGCCCTGCTTTGCTTGCTGAATTTGCACCCACTGGCGTCTTGCGCGCCTCCATCAACCTGGGCAACCCGATCCTGGCCAATGCGGGCGCAGACGGTCAACCCTTTGGGGTGTCGATTGACTTGGCGCGTGGCTTTGCCAAGCACCTGGGCCTTCCCCTTGAACTGGTGGTGTTTGACGCTGCGGGCAAGTCGGTCGATGCCGTGACGAATGAGCAAGCCGACTTTGGTTTCTTTGCGGTGGACCCGGTGCGGGGTGCCGGCATCCACTTCACCGCGCCTTATGTGTTGATCGAAGGCAGCTACATGGTGCCTGAGGCGTCGGCCATTCAGAGCAACGACCAAGTCGATGCCGCTGGCATGCGCGTCGTGGTGGGCAAGGGCAGTGCCTACGACCTGTACCTCACGCGTGAGCTGAAACACGCCACCATCGTGCGTGCGTCCACATCGCCCACGGTGGTGGACACCTTTTTAAGCCAGGGCTGTGAAGTGGCGGCAGGCGTCAAACAGCAACTCCAAGCCGATGCCCTGCGTGTGCCTGGCATGCGCTTGTTGCCGGGTCGCTTCATGGTGATTCAACAGGCCATGGGCTTGCCCAAGAGCCGCAGCCCCGAAGCCGTGGCCGTGTTGCGCGCCTATGTGGAAGACATGAAGCACAGCGGCTTTGTGGCCGAGGCGCTGCAACGCCACGGCATTCAGGGGGCCTCGGTCGCACCTGCGGCGTGATGCCGTGAATTCCTGCGTCTAACCCCAGCCGTCGCCTGCGCCGAAGGGCTTGGCTTGGCGACAAAAACTGTATACACTTCGAGTCACCTGTCGCAGCGGAGCAGGGCAACAGCATGTGGCACACATGCATGGCCCCTAGTTCGCGACCCTTGAGTCATTCACAGTGCCCGCGGTGGTGAATGATCCCTTCTCGCCAATTGACTGGGGTGACATGGACGCGTATTTATTGGATTGGGCCAACCTGCTGCTGCGTTGGGTGCATGTGATCACGGCGATCGCATGGATCGGCTCCTCGTTTTATTTTGTTTTTCTCGACAACAACCTGATCAAGCCCAACTCGCCAGACTTGTTGGAAAAAGGCGTGGACGGCGCCATGTGGGCGGTGCACGGCGGGGGCTTTTACAACCCCCAAAAGTACATGGTGGCGCCGAAAAAAATCCACACCAAGCTGCATTGGTTTTACTGGGAGGCCTACACCACTTGGTTGACCGGCTTCTCGCTGTTCACCGTGCTTTACCTCTGGAATGCCAGCACCTTTTTGATCGACAAGTCCTTGATGGACTGGTCGCCCGCACAAGCCATTACGGCAGCGTTGAGCTTTTTGGTGGTGTTTTGGGTGATCTATGACGCGGTCAGCCGTGTCTTTGGTTTCCGCGAGAACGGTGAGCGAATCGTCGGCGCCATCATGATGGCGGTGGTGGCGTTTGCAGCTTGGGCGGCTTGTCATTTGTTTGCTGGCCGCGCGGCCTTCTTGCTGGTGGGCGCCATGATCGCCACTGCCATGAGTGCCAACGTGTTCTTTTGGATCATCCCTGGCCAACGCAAGGTGGTGGCCGCCATGACCTCGGGTGTGGCGATGGACCCTCAAGAGTTGGCCATGCACGGCAAGCGCGGCAAGCAACGCAGCGTGCACAACACCTACTTCACGCTGCCGGTGATCTTTGCCATGTTGAGCAACCACTACAGCTTCTTGTACACCCACGAGTACCACTGGGTGGTGCTGGTGTTGATGATGCTGGCAGGGGCCCTGATTCGTCAGTTCTTCGTGCAACGTCACGCTTACCACCTGGGCCGTGCCAGCAACCCCTTGCCCTTTGCCATCGCGGGTGTGGTGGTGCTGTTGGGTGTGATTGTGTGGCTGCGTCCAGCGCCTTCTCCGGCTGCCAGTGCAGCATCTTCTGCGCCCGTGACATTTGCCGAAGTGAACAAGGTGTTTGAACAGCGTTGCCATATGTGTCATGGCGCGCAGGTGCAAATGAAAAACGTACGCTTTGATAATTCAGACGGTGTCAAGCAGCACGCGCTCACCATTTACCAGCAAGCCGTGGTGTTGCGCGTGATGCCCATGAACAACGCCACCGGCATCACCGAAGAAGAGCGTGGCGTGATCAAGCGTTGGTACGAGGCGGGGGCCAAAACCGATTGAAAATAGACATGATGTGCCACCGTGGCATGTCGTGATCGGAGTCGAGATGAAACTTTGGCGATGTGCCGCGTTGGCCATGTTGTTTTGCAGCTTTGTGGTGCGTGTTGGTGCAGGCGAAGTGAACGTGGCCG
>CANFYL010000137.1 GCA_947451285.1 Comamonadaceae bacterium | reverse complement strand
CAAATCCCGGTGGTGGCGTCGATTCCTGGTGCTGCACATGGACTGGGTTGCGGTTTGGCGGTGCTGTGTGACATCACATTGGCTTCCTCTGCTGCCAAGTTGTCGTTGCCCGAGATGCGAACCAATTTGCCGCCTACGCTGGCGATCTCAGCCGTCATGCATGCCGTGTCTTTCAAAGCGCTGTCACATTTGATCTACACCACGGATGAAATTGACGCCCACACTGCTTATGACATGGGCATGCTCAGTCAAGTCTTGCCGGCTGAAAGTTTCGAGCAGGAGGTGGCTGCCTACTTGGCAAAACTCACCTCACGTCGCCGCGCTGCGCTGGCTGCGGTCAAGGAATACCTTAACCTTGGGCCCCGTTTGGACAACGAAACTGCAGCGCGTTATGCCTCTAATTTGTTGTCGACTGTGCTGTCATCCAAGTAATCTTTCATCTATTTTTATAAGAAGCATGACGCATGGCCCTCATCATTCAATCGAGTTTTAGGACACAAGCACCCATTGATGTGGTGTGGCGCGTTCTGACAAATATTGAGGTGGCTGCGCCTTGCTTTCCCGGGGCCCAACTGGGGGACAAGCTCGAGGACGGAAGTTACAAGGGTTCGTTCAACGTCAAACTGGGACCGATGTCATTTTTGTTTGCTGGTAAGTTTGGATTCGTCTCACTTGATCCGCAAACGCATCACGCGAAGATCAATGCCAGCGGCTCAGACACGAAGGGGCGGGGTGGTGCGCAGGCGCTGGTGGATGTGCAGCTGACGCAAGAGAAAACTCAAACACTGGTGGAAATTGTGTCGGATGCAAGCTTGTCGGGTGCTGTGGCGCAATTTGGCCGAGGTACCGGCATGATTCAAGCGCTGACACAGCAACTGATCGACCAATTTGCCAGCCAACTCTCCGTGGTGATTGCGCAAGATCTTGCTGCATCCACGGATGCGTCTGCGCCACAGAGTCTGCCGCAAGAACAACCAAGTTTGGCCATGGGTTCCTTGCTGTGGCGTTCCTTCAAAGATTGGCTACGAGGTTTGTTGAAGAAGCAAACTTGACGCTCACACCCTGCGATTGATATGAAACCAGCACCCTTTGAATACCACGCACCTGCCACCTTGCAAGAAGCGTTGGAATTGATCAACACGCTAGAGAACTACAAGATCCTGGCGGGCGGTCAATCCTTGATGCCGATGATGAACTTTCGATTTGTCATGCCCGATCATGTGATTGACATCAACCAAATTGCCGAGCTCAGCCGCATCGAACAACGCGGTGAGAAACTTTTCATTGGCGCCATGACACGCCAGCATGACATTCATATCTCTGAGCTGGTGAGAAGCACGGCCCCCATCATTGCGCAAGCCTATGAGCGTGTGAGCCATCGACAGATTCGCAACCGTGGCACCTACGGTGGCAGTCTGTGCCACTTGGACCCCTCGTCGGAGCAGCCATGTTTCACCGCCGCCTTGGATGGCGTGATTCATGTGGCGAATGCGCAGCGCACACGACAAGTGCCGATGAGCGAATGGACGTCGATGTACATGACACCCGCCCTGAATGCCAATGAACTCATGCTGGGTGTCGAGCTCACACCTTGGAAAGGGCGACATGGCTATGCCTTTGAAGAGTATTCGCGCCGGCATGGCGACTATGCGGTGGTGGCGGTCGCCGCCCTGCTGGCAGTCAACGCCCAGGGCAGCATTGACCGCGTTCGGTTGGTCTTGAGTGGCACCAGTGCAGCGCCTTGTGTGTTGACACAATTGCAAGACGCGATCATCGGCCAAACCCGCGATGCGGCCTTGGCCTTGGTGGCGCAGCACATCGATCAGTTGCAGGATGTGATGGAAGACGCGCATTACACCTCCCAATACCGCCGCCACTTGGCAAAAACTTTATGTCAGCGTGCGCTTGTGCGTGCATTCGAGACTGCGCACTGATGTCTGCCAAAGCTTTAAGTCAACCTCATCCAGTGCATTCACCATGAATACCAAACATATCCAGCTTGAAGTGAACGGACAAGTCTATGAACGCACGGTGGATGTGCGCCTGACACTGGGAGACTTCTTGCGCCATGAACTTCATTTGACGGGCACCCACTTAGGCTGTGAGCATGGCGTGTGCGGGGCCTGCACGGTGCTGCTCAATGGTCACACGGCGCGTTCTTGTTTGACCCTGGCTGTGCAAGCCGATGCGCAATCGGTCACCACCATTGAGGGCTTGGCCCATTCGGATGGCAGGCTGTCTGAGTTACAACAAGCCTTCAAGGAGTGTCACAGCTTGCAGTGTGGTTTTTGCACGCCTGGCTTTCTCACCACCTTGACCGAGTTGTTGAATGAGAACCTGTCGCCGACAGAAGACGAAATCAGGATGGCCATCACAGGTAATCTGTGCCGATGCACGGGCTACCAACCCATTGTTGACGCCACGCTTCTTGCGGCATCGCGCTTGCGTGCGCGTGTTGCCTCGACGCAGTAAGGATTTGTCATGAATAACGTCCGTGAGCATGTCCACCTTGGCATCGGTGGAGAGAACGAAAAATACATTGGTGCGCGTATTCAGCGCACAGAAGACGACAAACTGTTGCGTGGTCAGGGTTTGTTTGTGGATGATTTGCCGCTCGACAATGTGTTGCACAGCGCGGTCTTGCGCAGCTCGCATGCGCATGCGCGCATCTTGTCCATTGACATCGCCGCCGCGCAGGCTTTGCCCGGCGTGCACAAAATTTATTTGTACAAAGATTTGCCGCCTTCAGCGCAAAAGCGTTTGCCGATATTGGTGCCCAACCCTGCCATCACCAAGGTGATGACGCAGCATGTATTGGCCCATGACGAGGTGTGTTGTGTGGGGGACCCGGTGGCGTTTGTGGTGGCCGATAACCGCTACATCGCTGAGGACGCCTGCGCGTTGATTGCGGTGGACTATGACATCTTGCCCGCCATGGGCGATTGCTTGGAAGCGCTCAAAGAGGGCGCACCCACCATCCACTCCTCGCTGACCACCAACGTCGCGGCTCAAGTGAAACTGGGCTTTGGTGACGCTGATGCATCGTTTGAACAAGCCGCCCATGTGGTGCGTGACACCTTTTGGATCAACCGTGGTTCGGCCCATCCCATGGAGACACGTGGCTATGCAGCGCAGTTTCAACGTGCGACGGGGCAGCTCACGGTCTGGTCATCTGGCCAAGCCCCCCACCTTGAAAAGAAAAATCTGAT
>CANFYL010000136.1 GCA_947451285.1 Comamonadaceae bacterium | reverse complement strand
CCACGCTCACGCAACTGCGCGAGTTTGTAGCGCAGGGTGCGCGGGCTAATTCCTAACTTGGCTGCAGCCTCAATGCGGCTGTCGGTGCTTTGAATGGCGGCCATGATCACTTGGTGTTCGCTGGTCTTGACCGCGAATTCCAAATTGGCTTGACCTGATGCATCGCGCATTTCAATCGGTGCGCTGTGGGCCATGCCATACGCTGGCATGGGGTGATGACTTGGTGTGATCAGCTCAACAGGTGCAGCTTGCACATAGGCAGGTTGAGCCAAGGCTTGTGGCTGTGGCACTTCTTGCGGCAGGCACAACGCTTGAACATTGCCCGGCGGCAGTGCGCCTTGCTCGTCCATGGCTGCGTCGTCAAACATCAAATGCGCCGGGCTGATGGTGCGACCACCACACAAGACCACGGCACGTTGCACCACGTTTTCTAACTCACGCACATTGCCAGGCCAAGGGTATTGCTGCAACAAGGTTTGTGCCTCTGGTGTCACATGAAAAGGAACACCCCCTTTGACATGGCGTGCCAACGACTGCATGACCAAAGGCATGATGTCCCCTGGGCGGTCTTTCAAGGGCTGAATGCGCAAACGGAAAGTACTGATACGGAAATACAGGTCTTCGCGGAACTCGCGCTGCTCAATCGCCAACTTCAGATCTTTGTTGGTCGCGGCAATCACCCGCACATCCAGGTCAATCGTGGCCTCACCCCCCAGACGGTTGAGTTTTTTCTCTTGCAGCACGCGCAGCAGTTTGGCTTGCAGTTGCATGGGCATTTCGCCAATTTCATCCAAAAAGATTGTGCCGCCATGGGCCTGTTCAAACAGACCTTTGTGTTCTTTC
Organism: Comamonadaceae bacterium; assembly: GCA_947451285.1. GTDB lineage: Bacteria > Pseudomonadota > Gammaproteobacteria > Burkholderiales > Burkholderiaceae_C > Limnohabitans. The sequence goes on along the minus strand of CANFYL010000136.1, from coordinate 2,417 downwards.
AGGGCGCCGGTGAAAGCGCCCTTCTCGTGGCCAAACAACATGTCTTCAATCAGGTGCTCGGGGAGTGCCGCGCAATTGAGCGCGACAAACGGGCCTTTGGCACGGTTGGATGACTCGTGCAACACACGCGCCAACACTTCTTTACCAGCGCCCGTTGGACCAACCAACAAAGCCGTCACGTCGGTTTGTGCCACGCGTTGGGCCAAGGCCAGCAAATGTTGGCTGGTGGGATCTACGAACACATAGCTCTTGGTTTTGAGTTCGGGGGCATTCAATCCTTTCACGGCTTGCTTCCAAGCGGTGGGCGCCCATTCGTCAGCAGACAAGACATGCAAAGCACCCAGGCGCATGGCGTCCACCGCCACTTCCATGCGGCGACGCTCCACGCGGCACAGCACCGGCACGGTGTGGCCGAGTTGGGCCACCAGCGTTTGCACTTCTTGCAGCAGCTCGGCGCTATCGCCCAGGCGAATCACCAGCACATGCGCACGGCGCAAAGCCAATGTGAGGTCACCCAGGGTTGACACCGTTTCCAGACTGATACCGGCGGTACTCAGCTGGGCGCGTTCTGCCATGTCGATGGGACTGAAGGGGTCCAACCACACAGCATGAATTACGTTGACAGGAGAAGCATTCACTTTGAACAGTCCGAAATAAAGGTAAGACTGTTATGCAAAGGACGTGCCAGCGATAAATGAATCCTAAGTGATTAAATTTATCGAAATCAAAGGGCGCGAAAGGTCAGAATCTCGACGCATCGACGGGTTGCCGACAGACTGCGTGGGCCTTTGCGCAGGCGCTTGGTTCGAGAGTGGACGCGTTTTGGCAGAAAAGCCGCCGCAATATCGCCCATCGGTACGCAGCACCTCAATCGACGGAATGATTTTGGACTTGAAGCCCATGAGCTTGCAACCATAGGGCTTGCGCACATCCCATGTGATCATCAGGTGACGGCAATCCCAGCAATTAGGGCCTTTCGTGGGCTGAGGTCCACGGTCTGGCGCGTTGGGTTGGCGAGCATCGCCCCGATCAGTCATGGTGGCTCAGATGTTTGATCAACCGCCCAACAACTTGAGCACCGTTTGCTGGCTGGTGTTGGCCTGGGCCAGCACCGCTGTGGCGGCTTGCTGCATGATCTGCGTCTTGGCCAACTCGGTAGAAGCCGAGGCGTAGTCTGCGTCTTCGATCTGACTGCGTGAAGCAGACATGTTCATCGACACATTGGTCAAGTTGTTGATGACGTGGTCGAGTCGGTTCATCACCGCACCCATGGTGGCTCGGGTGGCGTTGACTTTGTCCATGGCCACGTCAAGCAGGTTCAAGACGGCGGTGGCACCGGCACTGGTGTTGATGCGTGTGGTGCGGTTTTCCACCGCCAAATCCACGTCCCCGGTGATGTCGCCTGTGATCGGGCCTTTTTTACCAAAGTCGGCCAAATCAATGGTCACCGTTTGATTGGCCGAGGCGCCCACTTGGAAAGCCAATCGTCCTATGCGTGGGGGGTCCATGTCCTCACTCGAGCGACCACCGAATGAGCCAACTTGGAAGCCCAGCGCAGAGAAGTTACTTTGCGCGCTGAATCCATCGGCACCCGTTGAGATGGTGATGGGCTTGCCTGAGATACCCACCAAACTAGGGGGCAAACCGTCCACACCTGGCATGGCAGGCAGGTCTGCGGCCACACCAATCAGGCTGACGGTGCCATACAAGGTTCTGGCGCTGGCAGTGGATGCATCCGCATCACGAATGCCAGTGATTTGGTTGTTGCCCATGTCATTGGCTTGGGCGGTTCCCAAGGCCAAGGTCGACAATGGGTTGCTGGTGGTGGCACCACGCAAATCGATGGGCGAGCCTGGCACCTTCGAGCTGATCAACACCGATGTGGCGTCATCGGGATCGACATAAGCAACCAAGTTCTTCAATGAGGCGTTGCTGTTGATGGCTGCCGCCAAATCAATCGCCGCTTGCTCTTTGGCATTGGTGGCAGGTGCACCGACAGGGCCCACCGTCGCTGTGATGGCGGGTGTCACACCGTTGATACTGACCGACACCGTGTCAGCCAGTGACACCGTGCCACCGATGCTGACCTTAGAGACTTGCGCCTTGGCGCCACCTTGGTCAAGACCAAAGGATGCGGGCGACAAACCGGAGTCGTTGGAGTCAAACCAAACCGACAAATTGCGACCATCGGACTTGAGTGTCACGCCATTGCCATTGTCTTCAGCAGTGACGCCATGTTGGCCTGTACGTTCATTGATGGCATTGACGACTTTCATACGGCGATCCACGGGATCTTCGTCGAGCTTGAAGTCAACTTTCACTTCAATACCATTCAGGTACAACGAATGCACGCCCACGGGTGCTGCAGTTTGAACCATCGTGCCACCGATCATTGTTTCGGTGTTCGTGGTGATGGT
>CANFYL010000135.1 GCA_947451285.1 Comamonadaceae bacterium | reverse complement strand
GGTCGAGATCATCGACAACGCCATCACCTCCACCATCAGCCGCACCATCATCACCCACGGCTGTACCCAGCTGATGGTGTTGTCGATGTTGTTGTTTGGTGGCGCCACGCTGCACTACTTTGCGCTGGCGCTGACCATTGGCATTTTGTTTGGCATCTACTCGTCGGTGTTTGTTGCTGCCGCCATTGCCATGTGGCTGGGCATTCGCCGTGAAGACTTGATCAAGCCCACAGGCCCCAAAACACCGGGTGACCCCGACGACGAAAACGCTGGCGCCGTGGTGTAAGTTCAGTGCGCCACGCGGTCGTGGTCGTCGCACAGCTCATCGAGCACCAAGGCGTCGGGCTCTAAGCCGACGCTCCAGTACACCATCAGCACGATGATTTTGAGGTCATCCAAAGACACGGGCTGACCGGGCACCGCCATGGCGCGGTCCATCACGATCTCGCGCATGTGGGCTGACAGCACACCGGCTGACTCGAGGAAGTTGACAAAGCCCAAGCTCTCAGCGCCGAGGTGGTCTTGCTCGGCCACAGAGTAAATGCGCAGGCTGTGGGCCGACTCGGTGTGGGCTTCGGGTGCGCTTTGGCTGATGTCGATCAGCTCGGTGTTGTGTGATGCGAGGTTTAACCCGGCCAGCCATTGCAGGGCTTGTTGGATGTCGTCAGACTCAAAACCCGCGGCGCTCAGCTTGCGGCCCAGTTGTTGCAACTCAGGACACGCATCGCCTCGCCAGTAGTTTTCATAGACGAATACGAGCACTTCAAACATGGCTTCAATATACATGGTTTTATTGGCGCTGCTGTGGCACAGGCCTGCGTATTTATCCCGGTGCTTTCACTCGCATTTCAAGCGCTGAAACAAGCCGCCAGGCAAGCGTGCCACCTGTCCTTGGAGCTCCATCGTCAGCAACTGCGCTTGCAGGTCCGCTGTGTCTAGGCCGCAACGTGCCTGCAATGCATCCAAAGTGACGGGTGCGTAGCCCAGGTGCGAGAGGAATGCGCTGTTCGAGTTGTCTGCCGCTATGTCGGTGTCGTTGGCGTCATCGAGGTCTTTTGCGAACAAATGGCTTTGCTGGGGCGTCATCAACTGCAATTCTTCAAGCACGTCTTGCGCTGTTTCAACCAATTTGGCACCTTGGCGAATCAGCGCATGGCAGCCGTGCGATTGGGGTGAGTGGATGGAGCCCGGAATGGCCAGCACTTCGCGCCCCAGATCCAAGGCCAAACGCGCGGTGATGAGCGAGCCCGATTGCAAGGCCGCTTCCACCACCAAGGTGCCCAAGCCCAGCGCTGCAATCAGGCGGTTGCGTTTGGGAAAGTTGGCTGCCAAGGGCGGAGTGCCTAGCGGGTATTCGCTGATCAAGAGGCCGTGTTGTGCAATCTCCGCCGCTAAGGCCTGGTGTTGGCGTGGGTACACCCGGTCAAGGCCCGTGCCCACCACCGCCACAGTGCGCCATGTCGCGGCCTGGGCAACGCGCAAAGCGCCGCGATGGGCTGCTCCATCCACACCCAAAGCAAGACCAGACACCACGGCCAAGCCCGCAGCACTCAAGGCCTCGCCAAATTGCTCGGCGGTCTGCGCGCCTTGAGGCGTGGGATTGCGGCTGCCCACCACCGCCACAGCGTTGCCGGGCGTGTGGTCGAGCTGGCCTTGCGCATACAGCATCAGGGGTGGGTCGGCCAGTTGCAGCAGTGCCTCGGGGTAGCGGCTGTCGCCCAGCGTCCACAGTGCATGGTCCACGCGTGAGGGGGTGTGTGACAACCAGTGCTCGGTCCGAACGCACTGTACCGCCAGCTCGGGCGGTGCTTGCAGCAAGGCCTGCACTTGTGTGGGCGTGACCACCTGCAACAAGGCAGATTCGGTTTGGGCAAAGATGGCTTGCGGGCTGCCAAAGCAGGCCAGTAGGCGTCGCGCTGCATCGTTGCCAACTCCGTGGGTCAGACTCAAACGTAGCCAAGCGCGCAGTTCGTGGGGTGTCATGGGTGTCTCCAAAATGATGCCAACCATTCTCTGGACCGCCCGCCCGCGGATGAGCGCTTACGGGTAGGAATTTTCAAAACCGGGGACAATACGGGGATGGCAAAACTCGACATCCTTCGATTCCCTGACCCCAAACTCCACACCGTGGCCAAGCCTGTTGAGGCGGTGGATGCACGCATCCGCACGCTGATTTCTGACATGCTCGAGACCATGTATGACGCCAATGGCATTGGCCTGGCCGCCACCCAAGTCAATGTGCATGTGCGCTTGGTGGTGATGGATGTTTCGGAAGACCGCAACGAGCCCATGGTGCTCATCAACCCCCGCATCACTTGGGCCAGCGACGAACGCGTCAAAGGCGAGGAAGGCTGCTTGTCGGTGCCCGGCATTTACGACGGGGTCGAGCGATCCACCTCAGTGAAGGTGGTGGCCCAAGACGGGGAAGGCCAAGAGCGTGAAATTTCCGCCGAAGGTTTGATGGCGGTGTGCATCCAACATGAGATGGACCACCTGATGGGCAAGGTGTTTGTGGAATACCTCTCGCCCTTGAAGCGCAACCGCATCAAAACCAAGTTGCTCAAAGCGCAGCGCGACGGCGAATAAAGACGTGTCGATGCGCGTTATTTTTGCGGGCACGCCCGAATTTGCGGCAGTGGCCTTGGCCCATATTCATGCGGCGGGTCACACCGTGCCGTTGGTGTTCACCCAGCCCGACCGGCCTGCGGGGCGTGGCATGAAGCTGCAAGCCTCGGCGGTCAAGCAACTGGCCTTGCAGCACGGCATGCCTGTGGCGCAGCCACGCAGTTTGCGCCTGGATGGCAAATACCCAGACGATGCGCAGGCAGCTCAACAGGCGATTCACAACGCCCAAGCCGACGTGATGGTGGTCGCTGCGTATGGCTTGATCTTGCCGCAGTGGGTCTTGGATGCGCCCCGTCTGGGTTGCCTCAACATCCATGCCTCCCTGCTGCCGCGCTGGCGTGGCGCAGCGCCGATTCACCGGGCCATTGAAGCGGGCGACGCCCAGACGGGGGTGACCATCATGCAAATGGACGCGGGCTTGGACACGGGCGCGATGTTGCTCACCGACACCCTGTCGATTGCGCCCGATGACACCACGGCCAGCTTGCACGACCGCTTGGCTGAGATGGGCGGCGATTTGATGGTGCAAGCCTTGGTCAAAGCCCAAGCCGGACAACTCAAGCCTGTGGCGCAAGCCGAGGCGGGCGTGACCTATGCCCACAAGATCGACAAGGCAGAAGCTGCGGTGGATTGGACGCACACCGCAGCGGTGATCGCACGGCGCGTGCGTGCTTTCAATCCT
>CANFYL010000134.1 GCA_947451285.1 Comamonadaceae bacterium | reverse complement strand
GCCACCACCATGGGCTCGATCATCTCCAAAGCCCAGTGGGAAAAAATCATGGGCTACATCGAGATCGCCAAAGCCGGTGGCGCGCACCTGGCCTATGGCGGCAAGGTGCCCACAGATGCGGCGCTGGCCAACGGGTGGTTTGTCGAACCCACAGTATTCACGGGCGTCACGCAAGACATGCGCATTGCCAACGAGGAAGTGTTTGGACCGATTCTGTCGGTGCTCAAGTGGGACGACGAAGACACGCTGTTCGACCAAGTCAACGCGGTGGAATATGGCTTGACCGCCTCCATCTGGAGCAGCAACCTGTCCAACGCCCACCGCGCAGCCGGTCGCGTGCAAGCGGGCTATGTGTGGGTCAACCACACCAGCAGCCACTTCATTGGCGCCTCATTTGGCGGCTACAAACAATCGGGCATTGGCCGCGAAGAAGGCTTTGACGAACTGCTCACCTACACCCAGCACAAGAACGTGCATGTGGTGTTGTGAAGGCTGCCCGCGAGACGCACAAGCCCCTACCACCGAACTGAAAAACCCTGACACCCTACCTTGAAAGGCGAAGACCATGATTCAACGACGACAGCTCCTCTCGTTACCTGCGGTGTTGGCACTGCCAACACTGTCCATCCCAGAGACTGCTTTGGCGCAACAAGACAAGATCAGCCGCCTCATCGTGGGTTTTCCACCCGGCGGAGGGACCGATGTGGCAGCGCGGACTTTGGCCGAAAAATTACGGGGCAGCTATCCCGCGGGCATCATCGTTGAGAACAAACCTGGGGCGGCTGCCAGGCTGTCTGTCGAGTACGTCAAGAACGCAGCTGCAGACGGGACAACGATGTTGTTCACGCCCGACTTTGCGATGACGATTTACCCGCACAGCTTTCGCAAACTCAACTACGACCCGATCAAAGATTTCACGCCCGTAGCCGCTTGCGCCAAAACTGCGCTGGCGTTCATTGTGGGTCCTTCCGTTCCCGAGAGCGTCAAAACACTCGCCGACTTTGTGGCGTGGTGCAAAGCCAACCCCAAACAAGCGGCTTACGCGTCGACGTCTGCTGGCGCCACCCCACATTTCGCAGGCGTCATGTTCTCCAAGGCGGCTGGCGTCAACCTCTTGCATGTGCCCTACAAAGGCGGAGCGCCCGCCTTGCAAGACCTGATGGGGGGACAGATTGCGTCCAGCTTCAACCCGATTGGCGAAGTGTTGCCACAACTCAAGTCCGGCAAAGTACGGGTACTCGCCACCACAGGCGCACAACGCAGCAAGTTCATGCCAGATGTGCCCACCCTGGTCGAGTCGGGTTTCAAAGACGTGGTGGCAGAGATCTGGTTAGGCATCCTGATGCCAGCCAACACACCACCCGCAGTGGTGGCGAAAGCCTCTGCAGCGATCAATGAGGCACTCAAGTCTCAAGAACTGAACGACACATTTTCAAAGTTCGGAATGGATCCGTTTCTCAGCACCCCTGAGAGTTTTGCGGCTCTCATCAAAAATGACTTGGCCATGTGGGGCCCCATCATCAAAGCCTCCGGTTTTACTGCCGAAGAATGATGCCGAGAAGCATAGGACGGCGCTACTTTCTGGGTGCCTTGACATTGCCAAAATCTACGGCAGTGACACAAGGATCTATCGCTTGACCCTGAGCGGCCGCAACAATTCACTCAGGCCGTTGTGGTCGATCTCGTGCATGAGCGCCAGCAGCCGCCCCATCTCGCCTTTGGGAAAGCCTTCACGCGCAAACCAATTCAGGTAATTGCCAGGCAAGTCGGCCAGCAGACGGCCTTGGTATTTGCCAAACGGCATGGTCAGGGTGACCAACTTGTGCAGGTCTTCAGGGTTCACAGGTTTGGCCCATCAAAAAAGTCCTCCACGTGGAATCCACGTGGAGGACTTTGATCTTGGCATCACGTGCACGCTTACTTCAAACCTGCGGCCCCGGCCATCGCGGTGTGGCCATCTTGGTCGCCGCTGCCGCCAGACACACCCACAGCGCCCACGAGCTTACCGTCTTGGATGAGGGGCATGCCGCCGTCAATGGGGATGGCACCCGTCAAGCGCAACAAGCGCAAGCCTTCGCCGCCACCAGCCACGCCGTCTTGAAACAACTTGGTGGGGCGACGAAACAAGGCCGAGGTGCGGGCCTTCTCAATCGCCAAGTCCACGCTGCCGGTTTGGGTGTCTTGCATGCGTTCAAAATAAATCAAATGGCCACCGGTGTCGACGATGGCCACGGCCATCTTCCATTTGTTTTTTTGCGCTTCTGCAATCGCCGCAGCGGCGGCTTTTTTAGCCGCCTCGGTGCTGATGGGCGCGCCATACGGAATTTGAGGTGGCGCTGCAAAGCTGGCTTGGGCCAGCGCACTGCCCGAGGTCAAGCCGAGCGACAAACCCAATGCCGCCGTGGCCGCGAAGGCACGCAAATGATTCCATGTCATCAAGATCTCCTAAAAATTAAAACCTGATTCAAGGCACACACCTCAAGCCTGTGGAATCACCGGCAACAGCACACTGGCGGCTTGGCTCGCACCAAAGTGCAAGGTCACCTGGCCACCAAACACATCGACAGGCCGGTCTTCGGGGTCGTCGTGCACAAACGGACCGCAGCCTTTCATGGGGTGCTTCATGTTCGACAAGCTGGCCGCTGGACCGTCCCACTCATAGTCTTTGCCACGCAGCGTGAGCGCCACGCGGTAGCCCACGGGCACCACGATGCAGGTGGCCCAAATCTCCACATCCAACTCGACCACTTGGCCCGGCACCAAGGCCTGTTTTTCGTCGTGGCTGTGGAAAGGTCGGTAGGGCAATGAGCGTGCCGCATCGAGCTTGCGGTGCGAGGCCCGCAACCAGCCCAAGCTGATGGGCGTGTGCGGGTCCAAGGCGCCTTGAAACACCACCTCCACGCCTTGCGGGTCGAACACGCGCAGCACAGCAAACACATCGGCATCCACTGTGCTCGACGACAAAAAGAGTTTCAAAGCCGAAGGTCCAGTCAACTCCATCGGCTCGGTCAGGGGTGGGGTGGAGAAAGTCACGCCCTCACCCAAGGCCTCATAGGTCACGCGGCCCGAAGCCTGCACCGGCGTGCGCGAGAGCGACATGTCGTGCGGGTTGAGGTAGAAGTGGGTCCACTGCGTGCGCGCCAGCGGCCATTCGGTTTCGTGGCGTTCAACAAATTTTTCGCCGGGGTGACGCACCTGCAAACGAATGCGTGGCTCTTGGTCCCAGCCGTTTTGCTCGCCCTTCAAAAAGTAATTGAAGAACTTCTTTTGCATGTTCACACCGTAGTCGGTGTAGAACGGCGCCCAGTGCGAACCGCCATGCGCTTCCAACCATTTTTGGCTGGAGGCTGCGCCGACAAAACCTTCCAAGTTGCCGCGCAAAT
>CANFYL010000133.1 GCA_947451285.1 Comamonadaceae bacterium | reverse complement strand
GGAGAAGTTGGTTTTGCCACAGGCGCTGGGGAAGGCCGCCGCGACGTGGTATTTCTTACCTTGGGGGTTGGTCACGCCCAAGATCAGCATGTGCTCGGCCAACCAGCCTTGGTCGCGGCCCATGTTGGAAGCGATGCGCAGGGCAAAGCACTTCTTGCCCAGCAAGGCGTTGCCGCCGTAGCCCGAACCATGCGACCAAATTTCGCGGGTTTCGGGGTAGTGCACGATGTATTTGGTGTCGTTGCAAGGCCACTTCACGTCGGCTTGGCCGGCCGCCAGGGGCGAGCCCACGGTGTGCACGCAAGGCACAAACGGGCCATCGGTGCCGATCACGTCGTACACGGCTTTGCCCATGCGGGTCATGATCTTTTGGCTGACCACCACATAGGGGCTGTCAGACAGCTCAATGCCGACGTGCGCAATGTGCGAGCCCAGAGGGCCCATGCTGAACGGAATCACGTACATGGTGCGGCCTTGCATGCAACCGTCAAACAAGGGCTGTAAGGTAGCGCGCATTTCGGCGGGGTCGACCCAATTGTTGGTGGGGCCGGCGTTTTCTTTTTGCTTCGAGCAAATGAAGGTGCGGTCTTCCACGCGGGCCACGTCGCTGGGGTCAGAGCAGGCCAAGTAAGAGTTGGGGCGCTTGGCAGGGTTGAGCTTTTTAAAGGTGCCTGCGTCGACCAATTTTTGGCACAAGGCGTTGTACTCTTCTTCGCTGCCGTCGCACCAATGGATTTTGGCGGGTTTGCACAAAGCGGCCATATCGGCCACCCAAGCGATCAGCTTGGGGTTCTTCACGTAAGCGGGTGCGTTCATATCAAAACTCCTGAATCAAAAATTGTTGGAGGTCAGGGCTCTGCACTGGGCTGTCTGGCAAAGCGCTGACCTCAAACAATTGCGTCCTGATGACAAAGGTCGGACATTCTAAGAATTGATTCCTTCCCCTTGGCTTGCATTGGTGACAAAAATTCGAAAAAGAGGCCAAAAGAATGCAAAAAAGCGCCTGAAAAGGCGCTTTAGGGGGTTTATCTGCCGCCTTGGCGACAGATTGGGAGCATCAAGCCATGAACACGGCGATGAAAGCCAACAAGAAAATCAAGATGGCGCCGCCCACAGGCAGCACGATGGGCATCAAGGGAACAATGGATTCCACAACGTCTTGTTCGCCGTCATGGTGGGTGTGTTGGTCGTGGGACATGTGTATTTCCTCAATCGGTGTATGCCCAGAATTCTAAATCAGCCGTGGCATGCGCTGGGTGCTGGGGTTTTGGCTCAGGCACCGGTCACCACGCGCAACACCTCTTCGCCATAGGCTTCAAGTTTTTTCACGCCAATGCCAGCAATGTCTTGCAGTGCCAACAAACTTTCAGGGCGGGCTTGGGCAATTGCCCCGAGCGTGGCATCGTGAAAAATCACATACGCAGGCAGGTTGTGGGCCCGTGCCACTTCGGCACGCCACGCCTTGAGGGCGGCATAGCGCAGCTGGCCTTGGGCATCGAGTTCAACGGGTGCGGGCTTGGCCGCCCCGCTCACGCCCCGCTTGGCTTTGCGGTCGGTGGGTGTGGACACGGAGGCTCGTAAACGCACCGTGACGTCGCCTTTCAAGACGGCCCGCGAGGCCTCGGTCAGATACAGCGTGCTGAAGGCTTTGGCGTCTACACCCAGTGCGCCAATGGCGATGAGCTGGCGCAAGACACCGCGGAGCTGCACCTCGGTGAAATGGGCGCCAATGCCAAACGTGCTCAAGCTGTGGTGGCCGTATTGCTGTACTTTTTCAGTGGTCTTGCCGCGCAAGATGTCCATGAGGTGCCCGGCCCCAAATGAGATGCCGCTTTGCTGTTGCACGCGGTAGATGGTGGAGAGCAGCATGCGGGCGGCTTCGGTGCCGTCCCAAATTTCTGGGGGCTGTAAGCAGTTGTCGCAGTTGCCACAAAAATACTGACGTGCCCCCACGCTCGGCACTGGCGTGTCCTCGCTGCCCCCCGAGGGGGTTGGCCTGTCTTGGGAGCGGCCCGGCGACAGTCCGGGTGCCCCCACGCTCGGCATGGGCGTGGCTTCGCTGTCAACCGAGGGGGAAGGGCTGCCTTCACTGGGTGGGTTGTAGGTTTCGCCGAAGTAGCGCAGCAGCCGCACGCGGCGGCAGTCGGTGGCTTCGGCGAGGGCGAGCAGGGCGTCGAGTTTGCCGCGCATGACCTGTTTGAAGTCCTCGCCGGCGGGGCTTTCGTCGATCATGCGGCGTTGGTTGACCACATCGTTCAGGCCATAGGCCATCCAGGCGTGGGCGTCTTGGCCATCGCGTCCGGCGCGCCCAGTCTCTTGGTAATAGCCTTCGATATTTTTGGGCATGTCCAGGTGCGCCACAAAGCGCACATCGGGTTTGTCGATGCCCATGCCAAACGCGACCGTGGCGACCATCACCAAACCTTCTTCGCGCAGGAAGCGGTTTTGGTGCCGCTGGCGAATTGCACCGTCCAAGCCCGCGTGGTAGGGCAGCGCGGCAATGCCAGCGTCGCACAACAGCTTGGCCACTTCTTCCACCCGGCGGCGGGATTGGCAGTAGACGATGCCGCTGTCTTGCCCCCACGACCCGCTGTGCTCGCGCTGGATGAAGCGCAGCAGCTGCAAGGACGCATCTTTTTTCTCGACGATGGTGTAGCGGATGTTGGGGCGGTCAAAGCTGCTGACGAACTGCTGGGCGTCCTCCAATTGCAAACGCTCCACGATGTCCGCGCGGGTGAGGGCATCGGCGGTGGCGGTGAGCGCCAAGCGTGGCACGCCCGCATAGCGTTCGTGCAGCACCGTGAGGGCGCGGTATTCGGGGCGAAAGTCGTGGCCCCACTGGCTCACGCAATGCGCTTCGTCAATCGCGAACAGGCTGAGCTGCCCTTGGGCATGCAAGGCGTCGAGTTGCGCCAAAAAGCGCGGTGTGGTGACGCGCTCAGGCGCGGCATACAGCAAGGTGATGTCGCCCCGGCGCAGCTGTTGCTCCACCGCATAGGCTTCTTCGCCGCTCAGACTGGAGTTGAGAAAGGCGGCCTCGACGCCCGCTTCGTGCAGCGCGCCCACTTGGTCGTGCATGAGCGCGATGAGCGGTGACACCACGAGGGTGATGCCGTGCCCCATGCGCTGGCGTGCGATGGCCGGTATTTGGTAGCACAGCGACTTGCCGCCGCCCGTGGGCATGAGCACCAGTGCGTCACCACCGGCACACACGTGCGCCACGATGGCTTCTTGCGGGCCGCGGAATGCGTTGTAACCAAAAACCTCGCGCAGGATCTCGTGCGTGCTTACATCTGTTCCCACGGCAGCCCATCAAAGCGCCAGCCGTTGAGGCTGGAGCGCTGGAAGTTGGCGTTCAAGTCGCCTTCAAACCCGTGCAGCACGTTCACCACGTCGGTGAAACCGTCGGCTTCCAAGGCG
>CANFYL010000132.1 GCA_947451285.1 Comamonadaceae bacterium | reverse complement strand
GGTCAAGGTGCTGTCGTTGCCCTGCGCCAATTCGGCAATGTGCTGCAAGGCCACGCTGCCTTCTTTGCCTGGCTTGCCCGAGGGAACGCGAATTTCAATGATCTGCTTGTCGGCAAACAAACTCATCGAGCCGCCTGCCGCCAACACCTCACCCCAGTCAAAGTGGGCGCCAGCCACGGTGAAGACACTGCGCTCGGTATAGCCCTGGGTACGTGCGATGGCACGAAGGCTGTCCATGGCCTCTTGCTGCAACAAAGGCTCGTCACCATGCAAGGTGTAGAGGCTGCGTAGGCCTTTGCTGGCGTGCGCCTGCAAGTGCTGCGAGAGTTGGTTGGCCGCGACTTGCATGCGCTGCTCAGAGTTGGCGCAGTGTGGCCAAGCGTCGTTGGATTTGCTGGACCACGTCGTTTTCCATATCGCTATAGAGCAAGCCTTCTTCTGACTCTTTGAACAAAGCACCCGTCTCGTTGAAGTTGATGTCGCGGTTGAGCTGAATTTCCGTCTCGGGGATCAGCTCTTTACCCTCTAGAGTTCGTAAACGAAAGCGATAGCGCAAACGCAACTGAAATTCGCGAATCGCTCCCGATGAGGTCCGGCCCACCACCACTTTTTCTCGCGATTCTGCCAATTGATCAAAGATGACTTGTGCCCGCTCAATCTGCCGTGGATCGCTGATGACCTCGACTTGCCCTGATGCTTCCAAGGCACGGCGCAACTTGATGCCCATGCTTGTATTGACTGGCGTTGTACTGAAGAGGGTCCGAAAAGCAAAACTGGGTGACTGGCGTAACTCAAAACCGCAACCCGTCAACAGCACGGCGACACCCAGCGCCAGCAACCAAGCAAAACGACGGGAAGTGACCTTCATGAGCATTCCTTAGACCACCACGTTGACCAAACGGCCAGGCACCACGATGACCTTCTTGGGCGCGGCACCGTTGGCTTGCTTGATGAAGGCGTCGGTGGCCAAGGCGGCTTGCTCGATGGCTTCTTTGGAGGCGTTGGCGCTGACATGCACCGATCCGCGCAACTTGCCGTTGATTTGCAGCATCAGTTCGATTTCGTCGCGCAACAAGGCCGACTCGTCCACCTCGGGCCAGGCCGTGTCGAGCAAGTCACCCCAACGCGCGGCGTAGCCCAGTTCAGCCCACAGGTTGGCACTGAGGTGGGGGCAGGCGGGATAGAGCAAACGCAACAACACAGACATGCCCTCACACAGCACGGCGGTGTCGCCCGCGCTGCCGTCGGGCTTGAAGTCTTCCAACGCGTTGAGCAACTTCATGCATCCCGAGACCACGGTGTTGTATTGCATGCGCTCGTAGTCGTAGCTGACTTGTTTGAGCACCAGGTGCACTTCGCGGCGCAGGTCTTTGGCTTCGGTGCGTAAAGTGGCCGTGCTGACATCGCCCGCCACAGCGCCTTTGAGCAAGGCTTCGTGCTTGAAGGCAAAGTTCCAGACACGGCGCAAGAAGCGGTAGCTGCCTTCCACCGCTGCGTCGTTCCACTCCAAGGTGGCCTCGGGTGGCGCGGTGAACATGGTGTACAGGCGTGCGGTGTCGGCGCCGTATTTTTCAATCAGGTCTTGCGGGTCCACGCCGTTGTTTTTGGACTTGGACATGGTGCCCACGCCCTCGTAATCGATGGGCGTGCCCACAGGCAGTTGGCCGTCGCTGCTGTCAGCCGCGTTCTTGAGCTTGGCGCCCACCACCTTGCCTGCGTCATCGAGCACATGCTCCACGTCATGCGGCCAGAAGTAGTCTTTGCCGCCTTTGGCAGTACGCCGTGAGTAGATGTGGTTGAGCACCATGCCTTGTGTGAGCAGCTTGGTGAACGGTTCATCGACCGTGACCAGCCCCATGTCGCGCATGACCTTGGTCCAAAAGCGCGCGTAGAGCAGGTGCAGGATGGCGTGCTCAATGCCGCCGATGTACTGGTCCATGCCGCTGCCACCGGTGGCTTGGTGGGCATCGCGCATCCAGTAATGGGTGCCGTCGGCCACCATCTGCTCAGAATTGGTCGGGTCGCAATAGCGCATGAAGTACCAAGACGAGTCCACGAAGGTGTCCATGGTGTCGGTCTCGCGCCGCGCGGGCTTGCCGCACACGGGGCAAGTTACCCCTGCGTGGAAGCCTTCGTGTGTGTGCAAGGGGTTGCCCGAGCCGTCCGGGATGCAGTCTTGCGGCAACACCACCGGCAAGTCTTTTTCGGGCACGGGCACCGCGCCGTGTTCGTCGCAATGGATGATGGGAATCGGCGTGCCCCAGTAGCGCTGGCGGCTCACGCCCCAGTCGCGCAAACGCCAGGTGGTTTTTTTCTCGCCCAAGCCTTTGGCGGCCAACAACTCGGCGACTTGGTTCACTGCGTCTTTGAAGCGCAGGCCGTCCAGTACCCCAGAGTTCACGCACACACCGGCTTTGGTGGCATACCACTCTTGCCAAGTTTTGGCATCGAACACCAAGGAAGCGGCATCGGCGTGTGCGGACGCGTCAAGGCCAACCACCTGCCGAATGGGCAAGCTGTATTTCAAGGCAAATTCAAAGTCACGCTCATCGTGCGCAGGCACGCCCATCACCGCGCCATCGCCATACGACATGAGCACATAGTTGCCCACCCACACTTCGACTTGCGCACCGGTCAAGGGGTGCGTGACGAACAAGCCCGTGGCCATGCCCTTTTTTTCTTGGGTGGCCAGTTCGGCTTCGGTGGTGCCCCCGGATTTGCAGGCTTCAAGGAATGCGGCCAAGGCCGGGTTCGTTGCCGCCGCGTGCAAAGCGAGGGGGTGTTCGGCCGCCACAGCGCAGAAGGTCACGCCCATGATGGTGTCGGCACGCGTGGTGAACACATACATCTTGCCGTCGCCGATCAGCGACCCGTCGGCACCAGCCATGTCGTGCGTGAATGCAAAGCGCACGCCCTCGGATTTGCCAATCCAGTTTTCCTGCATCAGGCGCACTTTGTCGGGCCAGCCGTTGAGGGCGGCTTGGTCGTTGCCCATTTGCACATGCGCCAGCAATTCGGGCGCGTACTGGGTGATGTTGAGGTAGTAGCCCGGGATTTCGCGCTTCTCGACCACCGCACCGGTGCGCCAACCTTTGCCGTCAATCACCTGTTCGTTGGCCAGCACGGTTTGGTCCACCGGGTCCCAGTTGACCACTTGGGTCTTGCGGTAGGCGATGCCTTTTTCCAGCATCTTCAAAAACAGCCACTGGTTCCACTTGTAGTAGCTCGGGTCGCAGGTGGCCACTTCGCGCGACCAGTCGATGGCCAGGCCCATGGCCTGCATCTGCTGTTTCATGTAGGCGATGTTCTCGTAGGTCCACTTGGCCGGTGGCACGCCGTTTTTCAAGGCGGCGTTTTCAGCGGGCAAACCAAACGCATCCCAGCCCATGGGCATCAAGACGTTCCAGCCCTTCATGCGCAGGCTGCGC
>CANFYL010000131.1 GCA_947451285.1 Comamonadaceae bacterium | reverse complement strand
TGCCTGATTTGTCGGACTCGTCTTGGATGTGGCTGATGTCTTCGATCTTCTTTTCGTGCACCAACTCGGCCATGCGTTCTTGCAAGGTCTTTTTGTTCACTTGGTAGGGCAACTCGTCAACGATGATCGATTGACGTTGACCACGGTCGATGTCTTCGAAGTGGCACTTGGCGCGCATGACCACGCGGCCACGACCGGTGCGGTAGCCGTCTCTGACGCCACTCATGCCGTAAATGATGCCTGCGGTGGGGAAGTCAGGCGCAGGGATGATTTCCATCAGCTCGTCGATGCTGGCCTCTGGGTGGCGCAGCATGTGCAGACACGCGTCAACCACTTCGTTCAAGTTGTGCGGCGGAATGTTGGTGGCCATGCCCACTGCAATGCCGGACGACCCATTGACCAGCAGGTTGGGGATGCGACTGGGTAATACCAAAGGTTCTTTTTCAGAGCCGTCGTAGTTGGGTCCGAAATCCACGGTTTCTTTGTCGATGTCGGCCAGCATCTCGTGGGCGATCTTGGACAAACGGATTTCCGTGTAGCGCATGGCCGCGGCGTTGTCACCATCCACCGAGCCGAAGTTGCCTTGTCCATCGACCAGCATGTGGCGCAAGGAGAAGTCTTGCGCCATCCGAACGATGGTGTCGTACACCGCACTGTCGCCGTGGGGGTGGTATTTGCCAATGACGTCACCGACGATACGTGCCGACTTTTTGTAAGGGCGGTTCCAGTCGTTGTTGAGCTCGTGCATCGCAAACAACACACGGCGGTGCACGGGCTTCAAGCCGTCACGTGCATCGGGAAGGGCTCGGCCTACGATCACGCTCATGGCGTAATCCAAGTAGCTGCGGCGCATCTCCTCTTCTAGGCTGATGGGCAATGTTTCTTTGGCAAACTGGGTCATGAAATCGGCCGTAAAGCGGGAAACCGTACATTTTAGGCTGATTACCATGTGTGTGAGTTGTGGCTCACTGGCAACGATGTTCGCTGTCTGCGGAATTGGCTGCCCCCGGTTTGGGGATTGCGCCTAACAGATATGGCACAATATTCACAGCGTTATGGTCTTTGCACCTTGAATGCCCGGAATCGCAGCAAGGTCTGCGGCTTTTAAATACCTCAGAGGTGAATCATGAAAAACTTGAAAAACTTGAAGAACTTGGCAGCTTTTGTTGCTACCGTTGCATTGGCAACCGCTGCAGTGGCCCAAAACGTTGACAACTGGCGCAATTCGTCAGGCGATGTCTGGAAAAACTCTACAGGTCTTTGCTGGCGCGATGCCAGCTGGACACCCGCTACTGCAGCCAAAGGTTGCGACGGCGAAATCGTGCCTGCACCAGCACCTGCTGTTGTGGCGCCTCAAGCTGCTGCACCCGCTCCCGCACCAGCTCCCGCACCTGCTCCCCAAAAGCCTGCAGCTTCTAAAGTGACTTACGCTGCCGACGCATTCTTCGACTTTGACAAGTCGGTGCTCAAGCCCGCAGGCAAAGCCAAGCTGGACGACCTGGTGGGTAAAGTCAAAGGCATCAACCTGGAAGTGATCATTGCTGTGGGTCACACTGACTCTGTGGGCTCTGACGCTTACAACCAGAAACTGTCTGTGCGTCGCGCTGAGTCCGTGAAGGCTTACTTGGTGACCAAGGGCATCGAGAAAAACCGCATCTACACCGAAGGCAAAGGCGAGAAGCAGCCTGTGGCTGACAACAAGACCAAAGAAGGTCGCGCCAAGAACCGTCGCGTGGAGATCGAAGTGGTGGGTACCCGTGCCAACTGATCTTCTGTGATCTTCATGAGAACCCCGCCTCGGCGGGGTTTTTTATTGCATCAACGACAATTCACCCATGGACACTTCATCACACGCCAATGCCGACCCGGCCGAATTGGCCAAATTCTCAGATCTGGCTCACCGTTGGTGGGATCCCGAAAGTGAGTTTGCGCCGCTGCATCAAATCAACCCTTTGAGGCTGGATTGGATCAATACCCTAGCCCAGCTCAAAGACAAACATGTGCTTGATGTAGGCTGTGGCGGTGGCATCTTGACAGATGCCATGGCGCGCTTGGGCGCCCATACCTTGGGCATCGACTTGGCCACCAAGTCGCTCAAGGTGGCTCAGTTGCATGCCTTAGAGGCACAGACGCCCAACGTCCAATACCGAGAAGTCAGCGTGGAGGCTTTGGCTGCAGAGCGCCCTGCCAGCTTTGATGTGGTGACCTGCATGGAAATGTTGGAGCATGTGCCCGACCCTTCATCCATCGTGCATGCGTGTGCGAAGTTGGTCAAACCTGGCGGTTGGGTATTTTTCTCTACCCTCAACCGTAACCCGAAGTCTTTTTTGTTTGCCATCGTGGGTGCCGAATATGTGTTGAACATGTTGCCCCGTGGCACGCACGAATACGCCAAATTCATTCGCCCTAGCGAATTAGCGCGTGACTGCCGCGACGCCGGTTTGGATTGGCAGCACACCCGGGGCATGGAATACAACCCCTTCACACGGCGCTACTGGCTCAGTGCCGATACCCGTGTGAACTACCTTGTGGCCACCCAAAAGGCGTTGTGATGTTGCGTGACCTTCGTGCTGTGCTGTTTGATTTGGATGGCACCTTGATCGACAGTGCGCCCGACTTGGGCGATGCCGCAGACAAAATGCGCACCAACCGTGGCTTGCCTTCTTTGCCCGAATCTTTGTATCGGCCCTTGGCCGGTGCTGGTGCGCGTGGCATGCTCAAAGTGGCCTTTGGCATCACCCCAGAGCACGCAGACTACGAGGCCATGCGCGAAGAGTTCTTTGTGAACTACGAACGTGCCATGACCGTGCGCACCTATGTGTTTGAAGGCGTGCATCAAGTGATTGATGCCTTGCGTGAGCGCGGCATGCTGTGGGGTGTGGTGACCAACAAAATGGCGCGTTTCACTGACCCGCTGACGCAAGCCTTGCCCTTGTTTGAAACGGCATCTGCCATCGTAAGTGGCGACACCACGCCCCATGCCAAGCCGCATCCTGAGCCCATGTTCGAAGCTGCACGTCGTTTAGGGCTGGCTCCTGAGCTGTGCTTGTACGTGGGCGATGACGAGCGCGACATCGTGGCCGGACGCGCAGCAGGCATGCGCACTGTGGCTGCGAGCTACGGTTATTTGGGCGAAAAGACACAGATTGGCAGCTGGGGCGCAGATTTACACATCGATTCGCCCTTGAAGCTCTTGCAATTGCTGCCACAGGCCTAAAATAGATGCCTTGGGGCTGCACTGGTTTCGACATCGGTTCGGACGCGTGGCAGGGCATGTCGAGGTTCTGTTACCCCGTAAAACAGCAGAAAAAAAACTAACTGCAAACGACGAACGTTTCGCACTCGCCGCTTAATCCGGTGAGCCTTGCAACAGTTGGCCGATAGGCTGGGTTAGGGTGAATGGGGCGTTAAAAACTCCACAAGTCCTAGCTGCAAGGTAACTCATATTGGCT
>CANFYL010000130.1 GCA_947451285.1 Comamonadaceae bacterium | reverse complement strand
TTTTTTCGGACCTATGTTTTGCGTGCTGGCTTTTTAGATGGCGGCCACGGCCTGGCCTTGGCCATCTCGAACGCCGAGACCAGCTATTACAAATACCTCAAAATTTGGGCGCAACAACAGCCTGCCGACGGTGGGCAACGATCAAACACCGCGCAATAGCCCAGTGCCAAACAAACCAAGGATTGTGAACATGCCCTCTCTGCACCACCCATCATTGCGACTCGGCGTTTTAGGGTGCGCCAACATTGCCAAACAATTTGTGCGCGATGTCACGGGCAGTGCCCAAGTCACGGTGTCTGCTGCTGCCAGCCGTGACCTGGCCAAAGCCCAAGACTTTTGCCAAGCTTTTGGCATTGACCGGGCCCATGGCAGTTACGAGGCCTTGTTGGCAGATCCGCAACTTGACGCTATTTATATCCCCCTGCCCAATCACCTGCACGCCGCCTGGGCCATCCGTGCGCTCGAGGCCGGCAAACATGTGTTGTGCGAGAAGCCCTTGGCCCTGAGCCAGTCCGAAGCACAGGCCATGTTTGCCGCTGCCCGACATCACCAACGCTTGTTGCTCGAGGCCTATCCCTATTGGTTTCAGCCCCAAACCCGTGACTTACTAGAGCGCCTTCACGGCACCACAGGCCCTGGCATTGGCAGCGTTCGCAGTGTGCACGCCAGTTTTGGTTTTACTGTGGGCAACCCAAAGACCAACATTCGCATGAAGCCCGAAATGGGGGGTGGCGCCTTGCTTGACGCTGGCAGCTATCCCTTGAGCTTTATTCGTCTGGTCATGGGGTGTGCGCCGCAGCAGGTCTTGGCGCATGCCAGTTGGGCAGACACCGGTGTAGACATCAGCATGATGGGCACACTGTTTTATGCCGATGGCCGTCGCGCCCACATGTCGTGTGCCATGGATACAGCCAACCACCGCCGTGCCACCGTGGTGGGCACTCACGGTACCCTTGAAACCGAATACCTCAACCACACCAGCAGGTCACACACGCACCCATGGGGCTATTTGCCCAGTCAGTTGCGTGTGCGCGCCGGCATCGCCAATACCGTGCCGTTTGAGGAGATTGCCTCTCCCACGGGCAGCGGGTTTCGTTTTGCTGCAGAGGCGTTTGCGCAGGTGGTGCGCAACAACGATACGGCTGCCATCACGCGAGCCGCAAGCGCCAGCGTGGACATTGCGGCCACCCTTGAAGCCCTGGCAAAGAGTGCGCGTTCGGGTCAACCCGTTTGGCTGGATGCCGCCACATAACTCCCCGACTTGCCGCCATGCTTTTCTAGCAAGCGTACATCGGTGATGGTCATGCCGCGGTCTACCGCTTTGCACATGTCGTAGATGGTCAGCAAGGCGACTTGCACGGCTAACAAAATCAACAGCTTACGGGCATCTCAAAAGTTATTTGAACAACATCCTGAAGGGTTAGTTGGACAAAATTTGGACAAGACAACTTGTCCCTGACAGTGTAAGTCAAGCCGACCAAGTTTGCACCTATGCCGCGCACCATGCGCATAATAGCTAGGTAGGGCGCCCCCTTCAAAAACCTGCCTATGGGGACCCCACCATACCCCCACCCCCATAACTTGAGGAAAGTACTTGGAGGCGGCCAATCACTGTTCTGTACAAACTAATAAAAATTCCAAGGAATGTTGTCTAACGTTGGACATTAGCCCTTGGCACACTTTAACGCTGTGTAGACTCAGAGGAACAGACTTTGTATCGGTTTGAAGGTTATTGATGAACGCTGTAGAAATAGAAGCCGCTCTATCGGACCTTTCAGTTGAGCCCTTTGACGCGCAGGAATTTCCATATCAATTTCTTGCTGCCTTTGGTAACAAAGAGGTTGCTCTCAAGCGGCTACGTACGGGCAACAACAACGCATCAGATCTGCCTAAGGGCGTGTTATTGCGAAACAACATCCATCTAGCAACATGTGAAGTTGGTAAGGTCGCTGAAACACTGCAATCTTTACGTCTGAGTCCAACTACGGTCAAAGCAAAAGCCAAGTTCATTCTGGCGACTGATGGTGAGACGCTTGATGCGGAAGAACTGATCACGGGGGAGACCGTCACTTCTGCTTATACGGACTTTCCAAATCACTTCGGCATGTTCTTGCCCTTGGCTGGTATCTCCACCATCAAGGAAATTAAAGACAACCCGATCGATGTACGCGCTACTGGCCGTCTAAACAAGTTGTACGTAGAGTTGCTTCGCGAGAACCCTGAATGGGCAAAGGCTGAGCGACGAGGGGACATGAACCATTTCATGTCACGACTAATCTTTTGTTTCTTTGCAGAAGACACTGGCATCTTCAACAGCACTGGGTTGTTCTCTAAAACGGTAGAGCAAATGAGTGAGCGCGATGGCTCTAATGCACATGAAGTGTTGGAAGCAGTCTTTCGTGCAATGAACATCAAGACTCAAGACCGTGCAAATGCACAGCCTAAATTACCCAATTGGGCTGGTGTGTTTCCCTATGTCAACGGAGGACTTTTTTCCGGCAGCACTGAGGTTCCGCGCTTCAGTCGTATTGCGCGAACCTATCTAAGTCATGCAGCCAACTTGAACTGGAAAGAAATTAATCCAGACATCTTCGGCAGCATGATTCAAGCGGTCGCTGACGATGAGGAGCGCGGCTCATTGGGCATGCACTACACCAGTGTTCCCAACATTCTCAAGGTCCTTAATCCATTGTTTTTGGATGACTTGCGGACGCAACTAGAAGTGTGTGCTGATAACAAAGCCAAACTGCTCAACCTTCGAAAACGGATGGCTCGTATTCGTGTCTTTGATCCTGCGTGCGGTTCAGGAAACTTTCTTGTTATTGCTTACAAGCAGATGCGGGAAATTGAAGCGAGCAGACACCGCTTCCGCCATACACCCAGTAAAAACGCCCCTTTCGGGGCGTTTTTCAATTGAAAAATTTCAATTAATTTGACGCGCTATGGATGAAGATTTCAATTCGAGCATCACAACGCAGTGATCGGGCATTGGTCGAGAAAATTTACTGACTAGCCCAACAGCCAAGCAACCCGCTAAGAAAATTAACAAAGTTTTAAAAGAGACCGAACACGATGTGGAGCGCCAAGGCCAACAACGTGTTGCTGAAGAGAAAGGCCTGCACGCAGTGCACGGTTCCGGTCAACGCCTGTCATGGCCGCCGCCAAGGTCGAAAGCGCTCATCATTGCCAGCCAGCCAGCCAGCCAGCTAGCTAGCTTGGCAACAGGTCAAATTGTTAACGGCTGTGTTGGCGTGAGGCATGCCAAGCTTTGAGTTCGCCAATAAAACCTCGGCGAAAGGCCACCACGCACAGCACAAAAATCACGCCGATGATGACGTTGATCCAAGAGCCCACTTGGTCGGCTAAAAAGTTTTGCAAGCCAATGATGGTGAACGCCCCGAGCGCTGGCCCTGCGAATGTTCCTAGGCCGCCGAGCAAGGTCATCAAGATCACCTCGCC
>CANFYL010000129.1 GCA_947451285.1 Comamonadaceae bacterium | reverse complement strand
CAGCGGCTCGGCCACGGTGAGTTGGTCCAGGTCACGCGAGTCGTCGTTGTCCAGCGAACACCAAGCCAAGGCTGTGAGGTCGACCACACGCGGGTCGCTGTCTTGCCCGGCATGCGTCATGGCCTGCAATTCGTGCAAGGCGGTCAGTGGAAACTCGGGCTCTAAACCACGCTCCAGCATGGCTTGCTCCGCAATGAACGACAACTCAGAACGACCGGGAAAATGTTTGGAACTCATGCGGCGAATGTAGCTGTTGGATGCGGGCGTATCATGGTCTTTACCATGTCCCTGCTCCAAAACTTGCGTTCTCACCGATTTCAAATTGTTGTAGGACTGGCGCTGTTAGCTGCGGCCCTGTGGGGTGGCCAGCGCTGGTTCTTGGGGCCTCAAACGCCTGTGGTGGTGGTGGTGCAACGCGACTTTGTACAAACTGTGGTGGCCAGCGGCCGCATCGAAAGCCCACACCGTGTGGAGCTGGGTGTGCAAATCACCGGCACCGTCAAGGCCGTGCCAGTGAACGAAGGCCAAAGCGTGCAGGCCGCGCAAACTTTGATTGAGCTGGAAGACGCAGAACTGGTGGCCAGTGTTCGACAAGCCGAGCTGGCGGTAACGCAAGCGCAAGCCAAGCTGCGCCAACTGCGCGAAGTGCAAGCGCCGTTGGCTGAACAGGCCATGCACCAGGCACAAGTCAACCAAGATGCCGCCACACGTGCCTTGCAACGCACACAAGATTTGTTTGACAAAGGTTTCATTGGCCAAGCCGCCTTGGACGAGTCGGCACGCGCCGAGCAGGTGATGCGCTCGCAGCTCAAAAGCACACAGCAACAACTCAACAGCGCACGCGCGGGCGGCAGTGACATGGCAGTGGCCGATTCCGCCCTGTCACAAGCGCAAGCAGGTGCAGAGCTGGCACGGGCCCGTTTGCGTTACAGCAAGGTACTGGCACCCGTAGCCGGCACCTTGATTGCGCGCAGTGTCGAACCAGGCGACGCGGTGCAGCCCGGCAAGGTGTTGATGGTGCTGTCCCCCGCCGGTGAAACACAGCTGGTGGTGCAAATTGACGAGAAGCACTTGAATTTGTTGAAGATAGGGCAAACGGCCCAAGTCTCAGCCGATGCCTACCCAGACCAACGCTTCACGGCAGAGCTGGTGTACATCAACCCAGGCGTAGACGCACAACGCGGGTCGGTGGAGGTCAAACTGCACGTCACACAAGCCCCGGCTTATTTGCGACAGGACATGACGGTGTCGGTGGACATTGAAGTGGCCCAACGCAGCCAGGCGGTGTTGGTGCCCACAGAGGCCGTGCACGACCTCGACACCAACGCCCCTTGGGTGCTGAAGGTGGTCAAAGGACAAGCGGTTCGCAGCCCCATCCTGCTGGGCTTGCGCAGCCAGGGCTTGAGTGAGGTGCGCGAAGGGCTGGCAGCCGGTGACCAAGTGTTGGCCACCGCCACCCTTGCGGTCAACGACAAAGCCCGCGTGCGGCCCGTCTCAACCCTTGTGGCGAAATGAGTGCAGACACGCGCTCGCTAAACCCAGCCGTTGTGCTGCCCCGCTGGATGCCGTTTGAATGGCTGGTCGCGCTGCGCTTTTTGCGCGAAGGTCGGGTGCAGACGGCCTTCATCATTGGCGGTGTGGCCATTGGGGTGGGCGTGATCGTGTTCATGTCTGCCCTGCTCAGCGGCTTGCAAGCCAACTTCGTCAAGCGGGTGTTGACCGGGCAGGCCCACATCCAGTTGCTGCCACCCAAAGAGGTGGCACGTGCCCTGCGCGGTGCAGACCCGCAAGCCATCGAGGGCAGCATCGTGCAGTCGCCTTTGCAGCGGCTCAAAAGCATTGACCAATGGCAAAGCGTGGCGGCACAAATCAAGGCCCTGCCTGAAGTCAGCGTGGTGTCGCCAGCGGTCAATGGCTCGGCCTTGGTGGTGCGAGGCGATGCGAGCCGTGCCATCAGCGTGGTGGGCATCGAGCCCGAGTTGTACTTTCGCATCGTGCCCATGCCCGAAAAAATAGTCCGTGGCAGCGCACGCCTGACCGTCAACGACATCTTGATTGGCACCGAACTCGCCAGCGACTTGGGCGTGTCGGTGGGCGACAAGCTCAGAGTCACCGCCGCCAGTGGCAGCGCCAACACACTCACCATCACCGGCATTTTTGATTTGGGCAACAAAGGGGCCAACGCCCGCACCACCCTGATGGCGCTGCGCTCTGCCCAAAGCCTGCTGGGTTTGCCCGGCGGCGTGTCGGCGCTGGATGTGACCGTGCATGACGTGTACGCTGCCGAGGTGGTGGCGCGCCACATCACCGCCCTCACCGGCGTGCAAGCCGACAGCTGGATCAAAACCAACGAACAATTCTTCACCGCAGTGAGTGCACAAACCACCGCCAACACCGCCATTCGGGTGTTTGTGGGGCTGTCGGTGGCGTTTGGCATTGCCAGTGTGCTGGTGGTGTCGGTGGTGCAAAAGTCGCGCGAGATCGGCATCTTGCGGGCCATGGGCATCACACGCGGACAAATTTTGCGCATCTTTTTGCTGCAAGGTGGTTTGCTGGGCTTGGGCGGCGCGGTGGTGGGTTCGCTGCTGGGCTCCCTCGGCATGGTGGTGTGGCAGCAAGTCCAGCGCAACCCCGATGGCACGGTGATGTTTGCCGTCAGCTTGGAGCCGCTGATGTTTGCCACCGCCTTGTTGCTGGCCACCGTGACGGGGCTGCTGGCCTCGTTCGCACCCGCCATGCGCGCCGCGCGCCTAGACCCGGTGGTGGCCATCCGTGGATAAGGCCAACGCATCGCCCGCCCCTCAGGTTGTGCAGCTGCGCGACGTGTGCAAATCGTTCAACGTGGGGCAGCCCAACGAGATTGAAATCTTGCACCACATTGACTTGTCGCTGGAGCGCGGCGAGTTTTGCGCCGTCATGGGCCCTTCGGGCTCGGGCAAAAGCACCTTGCTCAACATCATTGGCTTGTTGGATCGCCCCACCCAAGGCCTACTGGCTATTGGCGGTGAAGAAACCACAGGCCTGGACGACCATGCACTGACGCGCTTGCGTGGTCACGCCATTGGTTTTGTGTTTCAACACCACCACCTGCTCAATGCCTTCACAGCCCAAGAGAACGTGATGATGCCCTTACTCGGTGAGGCCGGTTTTCCAAACAGCCAGATCGCCGCACGTGCCGCCGAGCTGCTCGACAAAGTGGGCTTGAGCGCATGGGCCCACCAGCCTGCGGGCAGTTTGTCGGGCGGACAACAACAACGTGTGGCAGTGGCTCGTGCGCTGGCCATGAACCCTGCCCTGCTCTTAGCCGACGAACCCACAGGCAACCTCGACAGCCAAAGCGCCGACGCGGTGTTTGAACTGCTGCGCCGTGTGAGCCGAGAACAAGGCACCACCGTGCTGTTTGTCACCCACAACCCTGACTTGGCCGCACGCTGCGACAAAACGATTCAGGTGGTGGATGGCCGCGTGATTTAACTGACCTGATCGGCCTCTATGTTCAAAGTTCT
>CANFYL010000128.1 GCA_947451285.1 Comamonadaceae bacterium | reverse complement strand
GGTGTGGGTGGGCACGATGAAGGCGCTCATGCCTTTTTTGCCCGCGCCCTTGTCGGTGACGGCAATGACGATGGCCACATGGCCGTTCTTGCCGCTGGTGATGAACTGCTTGACGCCGTTGATCACATAGGCGTCCCCCTCTTGTGTGGCGGTGGTTCTGAGGGCCGACGCGTCCGAGCCCACATGCGGCTCGGTCAAACAAAACGCGCCCAGCATTTGGCCCTGCGCCAGCGGCGTGAGCCATTGCTTCTTTTGGGCGGCGTTGCCATAACGCATGAGGATGGCGTTGACCGGGCAGTTGGTGACGCTGATGGCCGTGCTGGTGCCGCCGTCACCGGCTGCAATTTCTTCCAGCACCACCGCCAGGCTCAGGTAGTCCAGGCCTGCACCGCCTAAGTCTTCGGGCACGCAAATGCCGTAGGCGCCGAGTGCCGCCAAACCGTGGTGCACGTCCGAGGGAAAGTGGTGCTCTTTGTCCCAGCGCGCGGCGTGGGGCCACAGCTCTTGTTGGGCAAAGTCACGCACGGCGTCGCGGATCATGGTTTGGTCAGGGTTGAGGATCATGGCGTGTATGAAATAAAAAGTGAAAACACTAAAGGCTGAACTCGAGCCCCGTATCTGTTTGCTTAAAGTGGGCCAGCATTGGCGAGGTTGTGTGAATCGCGAGCATGTTGATACCCAAATTAAAGCTCTTGTAACCCCAATCACTCAGCAAAGCCAGCAATGCCACTTGATCACATTTAATTTGCTCAATCTGCAGCATTGGAAGACACCGCTCAACTGTTTGGCTAGCACCCTCTAAGGCCTGAATCTCCATGCCTTCAATGTCCAGTTTAAAAAAGTCCAGACGGGCCAATGCAAGTGCATCAACCGTGGTCATCGGGACTTGAACCATGTCTTCTTTTTTGTAAGAGATGGCTTGCCCAACGAATTCGTTGTTTGGCCCTTGCTGCAACTCCAAACTGCCAAAGCTAGCGGGCTGGTGATAGTCTGGCTGAGGTATTTCAAGTTGTCCAACGTGACTTCCCAAGGCTGCCAGATGAACCCGTGCATTCATGCAGTTGTTCAATGCAACATTGCCGGCCAAAGCATAGTAAACACGCTCTTGTGCCTCAAAAGCCCTCACACTGCCCCACCCTTGCATGTGACGTGCCCAAGCCAAAGTGTGCGCACCAATGTTGGCGCCGCCATCCAGAACCACCACACCATCCCCGCCATAACGTCGACACAGATCCAAGAGATTGCACGCAAAAAGAATCTCTTGTGAATCGAACGCCGAAGAATTGAGCAGCTGATGTCCAACGCCATAAGCCTGCTGTTCATTGACGATGTGAAAGTCGTTTCGATTCACAATCATGCTTCCATGATGCGTAGCAGCCAGAACAAATGCGATGGGTTTGGGTGTAAACATATCAAAATACCAATGAAATTCATTCGTTTAAATACCGAATGTTAGTCATAAATACTCTTAATCGGTTGCCGTATCAGATGGCAGGGTGTCAGCTGGCCCAGGCTCACCAGGGCATCGGATGACCGTCGTAGTTTAAAAACTGCCCACGTTGGGCGGGGCTTAAGTTAGCCAGGGTGTGGCGCAGGTGGCGCGCACTGTCGCTGGCACTCAAGGGGGCGTTGCCGCCACCCATCTCGGTTTGCACCCAGCCAGGGTGCAGCGTCACCATGCGGGCACGCGGGAAGTCGTGCTGCGCCGTGCGCATGACCATGTTGAGCGCTGCTTTGCTGACGCGGTAGAGCGCGGCGTCGCTCGACTGGGTGTTGTGCAAGCTGCCCATTTGGCTGCTGATGAAAGCCAGCACACCGCCGCACGCTTGCACCGCTGGACCAACTTGTGGCACGCACATCATGGCGCCCATCACGTTGGCGTGCATCACCCGGTCAAACGCGTCTTGGGTGGGCGGTGTGCTGGCACTGGCGCGGTCCATCACCCCAGCCACGTAGATAGCCACATCCAAGGTCACGCCATCAAGTTGCCAAGCCAAGGACGACACACTGGCCGGGTCGGCCACATCGACGCGCCAGCAGGTGGCGCCTGCCGCCAACACGCGGTCGCGCCCGGGGTCGTCACGCGCTGTGCCTATCACGCGCCAGCCTTCGGCCGCGTATTGCTGGGCCAAGTTCAGGCCGATGCCACGTGAAGCACCCAAAATCAAAGCTGTTTTTTGCATGCGCGGCAGCCCTCACAACATTTCAAGGGCCACAGCGGTGGCTTCGCCGCCGCCAATGCACAAGGTGGCCAAGCCTTTTTTCAAACCACGCGCTTGGAGCGCGTGAATCAGCGTGACCATGATGCGCGCACCCGACGCCCCAATGGGATGACCCAAAGCGCAAGCGCCGCCGTTGACGTTGACCTTGTCATGCGGCACCTTCAGGTCGGCCATCAAGGCCATGGGCACCACGGCAAAGGCTTCGTTGACTTCCCACAAGTCCACATCGGCCACCGACCAGCCGGCTTTGGCCAAGGCTTTTTGGGTGGCGCCCACCGGCGCCGTGGCAAACCACTCGGGTTCTTGCGCATGGGTGGCGTGGCTGACGATGCGCGCGAGCGGCGTGCAGCCCAACTTTTTGGCGGTGCTCTCGCGCATCATCACCAGCGCAGCCGCGCCGTCGTTGATGGACGAGCTCGACGCGGCCGTGATGGTGCCGTCTTTTTTGAACGCTGGTTTGAGGCTGGTAATTTTGTCGAGCTTGACCTTGCCCGGGCCTTCGTCGATCGCAATCACGGTCTCGCCCGTGCGGCCCTTGACGGTGACGGGCGCAATTTCGGTCGCAAACGCGCCCGAGTCCGTCGCGGCTTTGGCACGCTCCACGCTGGCGGTGGCAAAGGCGTCTTGCTGGGCGCGGGTGAAGCTGTATTTGGCGGCGCAGTCTTCGCCAAAGGTGCCCATGCTGCGACCGGGCTCGTACGCGTCTTCCAGACCGTCGAGCATCATGTGGTCAAAGATGCGGTCGTGGCCAATGCGGTAACCCCCGCGCGCTTTGGGCAGCAGGTAAGGGGCGTTGGTCATGCTCTCCATGCCCCCCGCCACCAGCACATCGTGCGAACATGCCACCAACATGTCGTGCGCAAACATGGCTGCACGCATGCCCGAGCCGCACATCTTGGAGAGCGTCACCGCACCCGCGCTTTTGGGCAAGCCGCCTTTGAAGGCCGCTTGACGCGCCGGGGCTTGGCCTTGGCCGGCCATCAAGCAGTTGCCAAACAACACCTCGGTCACCAGCTCGGGGGAGATGCCCGCACGCGCGACGGCAGCGGCAATGGCCACACCGCCCAAGTCGTGTGCGGCCAGCGACGCGAAGTCACTTTGAAAACTGCCCATGGGGGTACGTGCTGCACCGACGATGACGATGGGGTCTGACATACAAAAATCTCCTAGAAGTTCAAAGTTCAAAAAAGTTGGATGCCCACGCCTGGGTCAGCCCACCACACCACCTCGTGGGTAGCGTTTGAAGGCCTTGCGAAACACATTCACCACTTCGTGCGCGCCGGTCATGCTGACCCCGAGGTCTTTGACCAGGCCGTCGTCGAGGCCGTAAATCCAGCCGTGCACGGTGATGTGTTGGC
>CANFYL010000127.1 GCA_947451285.1 Comamonadaceae bacterium | reverse complement strand
CCGCCTGTTTGCGCCGCCACCGCGCACAGCAAAGCCATCATGGCGCCGCCGCCAAACATGGCCAACATGCGGGAGTCTTCAGGCGTGTGCTGCAAACGCAGCAGCAACACATTGGTCAAAGCAAAGCACAAACCCGCCAGCAGCGCCAAAACGTCTGACAACGACTGCGGCACAGGCCAGTTCGCCTCAGGGGTTTTGAGCACCAGCGCCACGCCCACCAAGGCCAGCCCCATGCGCGCGAGGGCAGCCGGTGTGGGACGCTCGCCCAACAACCACCAAGCCAGCAGCAGCGACCAGGTGGGCATCAAATAAAACAGCAGCACCACCCTCACCACATCCCCGGTGGTCACCGCCCAGTTAAAGCCCACATTGGTCAATCCAGAGGCCACCAGTAACCACCACAGTTCGGGGTTTTGCTTCAAACCTCGCCAAGCTTGCGGACGCCACAGCGTGATGCCGATCCAAGCCGTGGTGAAAACACAGGCGGTGGTCCACAGCGGGTGCAAGCCTGCGGCATGCAAGGTGCGCATAGGCCACCAAGACAAGCCCCACACCAAGGCATTCAAGGCAAGTGCCGCGACCGGCAGCAGGCGTGGGGTGCTCACCTCAGCCGTGCAAGTCGTCGTTGCGGGCAATGTGCATCAAGCGCGCCAACTCGTCGCGGTGATGCACTTGGTTGGAGGCATGCCAGCGTTGGATCATCCACATCATGAAGCTCACCAAGACGCCAAACGCAGTGATCGCGCCAAACGCGCTCATGCCCATACCGGTGGAGAAGGTGTAGAGGCCACCCAGGCCCAAAATGCACAGCTGTTCATTCAAGTTTTGCACCGCGATTGAGCGTCCCGCGCCCATCAGATTGTGGCCTCGGTGTTGCAACAAGGCATTCATAGGCACCACCATGAAGCCACCCAGAGCGCCCAACACAATCAACAGCGGCACGGCCAACCAAAGGTTGTCGATGAAGTTCATGGTCAGCACCATCATGCCCATGCCAATGCCCAAGGGCATCACGCGGGTGGCGTGGTCAAGTCGCATCTTCATGGACGCCACCACGGCGCCCAGTGCGGTGCCAATTGCCACCACACCCACCAAGCTCGACGCTTGGGTGGTGCTATAGCCCAAGGCCGCAGCGCTCCACGCCAAAACGATGTAACGCAGATTCCCGCTCACGCCCCAAAACAAGGTGGTGGTCGCCAGCGAAATTTGACCCAGCTTGTCACGCCACAAGCGTTGCGTGCAGTGCCAGAAATCGGGGATCAGCGCCCACAGGTTAAGCCCCATGCTTTTCTCGGGGTCCAAGCGCATGGGAATGAGAGCCGCACCGGTATAGGGAATGCGGGTGTTGAACCAAGCGGCCAGAGCGTACACCAGCACCAGCAAACAAATTGCGGCTTCTGCGGCTGTGTCAATGCCCGTGTCGATGAGCGGCAGATCTAACGACAACAAGCTGCCAGACAGTGCATGCCCGACCAACTGGCCTCCCAACAGCACACCCAAAATGATGGAAGCAATGGTCAAGCCCTCAATCCATCCATTGGCCTTGACCAACTGTGATGAAGGTAGCAACTCGGTCAAGATGCCGTACTTGGCGGGCGAATAGGCGGCAGCGCCCAAGCCCACCACCGCATAGGCCACCAGGGGGTGCACGCCAAACAGCATCATCAAGCAACCGATGACTTTGATGCTGTTGCTCATCAGCATCACCTGTCCTTTGGGTCGTGAATCGGCAAAGGCGCCAACGAAGGGCGCCAACACCACGTAAAAGAGTGCAAACATGGGCACCAAGGCAGCGCGTTGCCATTCCGGGGCGCCATCGGTTTTGAGAAGTTCAACCGCGGTGACAAACAACGCGTTGTCGGCCAACGAGCTGAAAAACTGGGCCGACATGATGGTGTAAAAACCGCGCTTCATGGAACATGGGCATGCCGCAGCGCTGGGCTGGCATGCAAACTCCTCTTTCTTATAAATCGCAACGCTTTGGTTATATCACGCGGGTGCCACAATATTGGCCATGCCCCGTCCAATTCAAGCCTTTGTTCACACCGATGCACTGCGTCACAACGTGCGACGTTTGCGAGCCTTTGCGCCCGATGCGCGCATGTGGGCGGTGGTCAAAGCCAATGCCTATGGCCACGGCATTGAGCGGGTGTTTGAAGGCTTCAGAGGCTGCGATGGCTTTGCCTTGCTCGACCTCGACGAAGCCCAACGCGTGCGCGCCTTGGGCTGGCGCGGCCCGGTGTGGCTGTTGGAGGGCATCTTTGACCCGCGCGATTTAGAACTGTGCTCTCGGCTCGACCTGTGGCATACCGTGCATTGCGATGAGCAACTCGACATGCTCAGTCGCCACAAAACCCAGGTGCCACACCGGGTGTTTCTCAAAATGAACAGCGGCATGAACCGCTTGGGCTTCAAGCCCCAGAGTTTTCGCGCGGCGTGGAGCCGACTCAACCAATTGCCCCAGGTGGACGAAATCTCTTTCGTCACCCACTTCAGTGATGCCGATGGTCCCCAAGGTGTGGCCGAACAAATGGCCGTCTTCACAGATGCCACCCACGATTTGCCGGGCGAGCGCAGCACCAGCAACAGTGCGGCCTTGTTGCGCCATGCCCGTGCGCCTGACGTGGCGGCCGATTGGGTGCGACCCGGCATTGCGCTCTATGGCAGCGCACCCGATTTTCCGCAGCACAACATCGCGCACTGGCAGCTGCAACCCACCCTGAGTTTGCGCAGCCAACTCATTGGCATGCAAGAACTGCAGGCGGGCGACAGCGTGGGCTATGGCTCATCGTTTCAAGCCGATGCACCCTTGCGCATGGGTGTGGTGGCTTGTGGCTATGCCGATGGCTACCCGCGCCACTGTCCAACAGGCACGCCTGTGTTGGTCGATGGCGTGCGCACGCGCACCTTGGGGCGTGTCAGCATGGACATGATCGCCGTGGATCTCACGCCGTGTCCGCAAGCAGGCTTTGGCAGCGAAGTGACTTTGTGGGGCCGGGCGTCTAAGGGCGCGGTGTTACCCATCGACGAAGTCGCGCAGGCTGCTGGCACAGTCGGCTATGAGTTGATGTGTGCGGTGTCGGCCCGCGTAGCCTTCACGCAAGACTGACCATCAAAGCCAGCGCATTCAAACCTACGCTTGTGC
This sequence comes from Comamonadaceae bacterium, assembly GCA_947451285.1. Classification (GTDB taxonomy): domain Bacteria; phylum Pseudomonadota; class Gammaproteobacteria; order Burkholderiales; family Burkholderiaceae_C; genus Limnohabitans. The sequence continues at coordinate 610 of CANFYL010000127.1, read as the reverse complement.
GTTCAAGTGGCTGGGTACAAGCCCAAACCTTGCGCTTGCAAACGGGCTAAGCCCATCAGGGCATCGGTGAAGGGCGTGGCCACACCGGTGATCTGGCCCAGCTCGCGCACCGCACCCACCAGCGCATCCAATTCCACCGCACGGTGGGCTTGCACGTCTTGCAACATGGAGGTTTTGAAGGCGCCGAGTTTGCGTGTGACCGCATGACGGTCTTCGGGTTGCTGCTCAATGGCCAAGCCGATGCGCGCGCCAATCGCTTTGGCCTCCAGCATGACGCTGGAAATAAAGCTGCGCACCAAAGGGTCGTCCATGATCTTGTCGGTGGTGGCCCCGGTCAGTGCGCTAACCGGATTGACACTCATATTGCCCCACAGCTTGTACCAAACATCTTTTTGAATGGAGGGCGACAGACTGGCATCAAAGCCCGCTTCGGCGAGCAGTGCTTGCAAGGCTTGCCCGCGTGCGCTCAAGTTGCCCGAGGGTTCGCCCACGATCAAGCCGTTGCCAAAGTGGTGGTCAACCTCACCGGGTGCGCGCAGCGAACAACTCGCGTGCACCACGCCACCGAGCACGTGAGGCGCAGCAATGGCGCGTGCAATGCTGCCATCGG
>CANFYL010000126.1 GCA_947451285.1 Comamonadaceae bacterium | reverse complement strand
TTTGCCCCCGGTGGCCCCTCCGATCAAGTCGCCCGCGCCATCGCACAAAAAGTTTCGACCAACACAGGCTGGAGCGTTTTGGTAGACAACAAGCCAGGCGGCGGTGGACAAATTGGCGCCAATGCCTTGAAGCTTGCACCTGCTGATGGAAAAACAATTTTCATTGGCGATATCGGTGTGCTGGCCGTCAATAAATCCCTCTACAAAAATTTGTCTTTCGATACCTTGAAAGATTTTCAGCCTCTCACATTGGCTGCACGCTCCCCCATGTTGTTGCTGGTTCCCGGGTCGAGTTCCGCAAAAACGCCTGCGGATATCGTCCGAGAATCCAAATCAGCCTCACAAGGTGTGTCCTATGCGTCACAAGGCATTGGGATCGGCGGACACTTGTTGGGTGAGATGTTCAAGTCACAAACAAATGCCAACTTTGTGCATATCCCCTACAAAGGAGCAGCGCCTGCGGTTCAGGATTTATTGGCTGGAAGAGTCGGCTTCTTATTTGAAGTTCCCGCTGCGACCCTGCAACATGTGAAAGAAGGAAAGCTCAAAGCACTTGCCGTCGCCTCGGACAAGCGCACCACGCTTTTGCCCGATCTTCCAACCATGAATGAAGCGGGAGTGCCCAATGTGTCGATGGATATTTGGTGGGGCATCGTTGCCAAGGCTGGCACGTCACTGGAAGACACGACGGCTTTGAACAAAGCGCTGAAAGATGCCATCGATTCCGAGGAATTGAAAACTCGATTCGCCTCTCTTGGCATCTATCTTCAAAGCAGCACGCCGACTGAATTGGGCGCACTTTTTTCGTCAGAAATTCCCAGATTGGGAAAGGTCGTGCGCGACTCGGGTGCAAGCGTCGATTAAATGACAAAATTGCGGGGCGACTGATGCGTCGATGTGTTCCTGTCCGAACACGTTCAATGAGGAATATTTTTGAACACCCCCATACAACCTGGCAGTCGCCTTTCGCTGGCGTCCTTCGCCACCCTCTTGCTGATCGCGCTGATGATGGGATCCAACCACGTGGCCGCGCGTTTTGCGTTTCAAAACGGGGTCGATGTCGCCACCGCAGCCACCATGCGCAGTGGCGGAACAGGCCTGGCGCTGGCTTTTTTAATTTGGCAACAAAAGGTACCGATTGCGCTGAGTCGCCAAAATAAACGCGGCCTGCTTGTCATTGGTGCCTTGGTGGGCGTGCAGAGTTTGTTGATCTACTCTTCGGTGGCACGCATCCCCGTGGCACTGGCCTTGTTGGCCTTCAACTCTTACCCATTGTGGGCCACCGCGTGGGCGCGCTTGATCTACCGCCATCGCCCCGAGCCAGTGATCTTGCGTGCCATGCCAGTGATGTTGATCGGCTTGGCTTTGGCCTTGGATGTGTTGGGTGCAGCCTCAGGGCTAGGCGCGCAAGCGCAGTGGTCCTTGATTGGGATTGGCGTGGGCTTTGCCATCGCAGCTGCTTTGACTTTCAGCTTGGCCTTGGTGCTGATTCAGCACGAAACCATTGGCGTCGACGGCCGTGTGCGCACCTTGAGCACCATGTGTTACGCCTCGGCGCTGGGTCTGGTGGCAGTCAGCACGCAAGGGGGATTTCATTGGCCCACAGCAGATGCGGGTTGGTGGGGATTGGTCGGGCTCACGGCCTTGTACGGCACGGCCTTCACCATCATGTTCACCGTGCTGCCGCGTCTGGGGGTGGTGGGCAACTCTGCCATCATGAACATAGAACCCATCTTTGCACTGGTGTTGGCTTGGCTGCTGCTCGACCAAGCCATTGCGCCCATCCAAGTCGTCGGTGGTTTGATCGTGGTTGCCACGGTGGTTTATCTCGGTGTGCGCAAGCGATGAACGCAACCCACCTCCCCAAAGCCCTGGCACTGTGCCTTGTTGTAACAGCCATCACCAGCACAGCCCAAAGCTTGAGCGATGCAGCGCTGGGTTTGCGCATCATGGCCAACCGCCAGCAAGGCAACTGCGTGACCTGCCATCAGGTGAGCGTGCTGCGCGATGCCAAAGGCATTGACGGCGCCTCGGGCAAGCAAGGCGACTTTGGGCCCTCGCTGGATGGCGTGGCCCAGCGCTTCAGCCTGGCGCAACTGCGCCAGTGGGTGATGGATGCGCGCAAGCTCAGCGCCAACACACTCATGCCGCCGTTTGGCAGCTTAGAAGGCACCACCCTAGCCAACCCTGCAAGACCCATGCTCAGCCTGGATGAAATAGACAAGGTGACAGCAGCCTTGGCTACTTTGCGCTAGAGTGCGCAACCATGCTGCACCCTCACACACCGCTGCACCGCCGCACTTGTCTGGCCAGTTTTGGCGCAGCGGCTGTGGGTGTGCTCCACACAGCGCCCGCTCTTTCAGCCCCTGATCTCCATTCACACGCCGAACTGCAAGCGCGTGGCCTGCCAACCCACGGCGTGGAGGTCACCCTGCCACCCTTGGCCGACAACAGCAACGCCATTCCCTTGCAGTTCACACTGCAAGCACCGGCGGGCAAGCAGTTGCTCGGCTTGGAGATCATTGCGCCTGAAAACCCCAACCGCGTCATCTTGCGGCTCAAACTCGGGCAAGCGCCCACACGCTTCAAGTTCAGCACCCGCATTCGTTTGGCCATGACCCAAGAGGTGTGGGTGATTGCGCATTTGAACGATGGCTCCAGCCTCGGGCGCGCCACCCACACGGTGGTCACCGCCACCGCCTGTTTTGACGAGACCTAAAGGCATGGCACAAACCCTTGACCTTCCTGTGCGTCTTTCGCTGGCTGGACCTGTGCGGGCCAATGCAGAGGTGGAGGTGCGCTTGCTCATGGGCCATGTGATGGAAACCGGCTTTCGCCACGACAGCTCGGGCGCTCAAGTGGCCAAAGACATTTTGCAATTCGTCTCAGTGCATGTGGGCGATGCGCTGGTGTTTGAGTCTGAGCTGGGCACCGGCATGGCGGCCAACCCGATGTTCTTTTTTTCATTCACCCTGCCGCCACAACCGGGTGACCTGGTGGTGCGTTGGATCGACCACCAAGGGCGCACTGGCCAAATGCGTCGCCCTTTGGTTTACCGCTGAACACCATGGCGCAGACCAGCTCATGGCTACGCAGGTTGGCGCTTGCTGTCAGCCTGGTGCTGCCTTTGCTGGTGAGTGCACAAGCCCTGCGGAGTGGCAACCAGTTTTTAACGCCGCAACTGCAAGCCATGCAGCAAGACGCCGACGCCAACCCCGTCACACTGTGGATTGAAAAAGGTCAAGCCTTGTGGCGCACCGGCTGCCAAAGCTGTCACAACGCGCCAGAGAGTTTGCGCAGTGCAGCAGCACAACACCCGCGCCTGGTCACACGCAACGGCAACACCAACTTGGTCAACCTCGAAGACCAAATCAACATGTGCCGCCAGCGTGCAGGCCAAAGCCCCAAGGGCGTGGAAGACGATGACACCTTGTCGCTCAGCGCCTTACTGCACAGCGTGGGCAAAGGCCAAGCCATGCACGTGCAAGCCCCCGCAGACGCAGCGGGTCAACAGCGCTGGCAGGCGGAGTTGGCGCAAGGCGTCCAGCTGTACGCCACCCGCATGGGCCGCCTCAACTTGGCGTGTGTGCATTGCCATGACGGCAAAGTAGGGGCGGCCTTACGCGCTGAGGTGGTAAGTCCGGGTCATCCCAGTGGCTTTCCGATTTACCGCTTGAACTGGCAAAACCTGGGCTCCATCGACCGACGTTTGCGTGCCTGTTACTCCGGCGTGCAGGCCGCGCTGCCGCCCCCGGGC
>CANFYL010000125.1 GCA_947451285.1 Comamonadaceae bacterium | reverse complement strand
CTGGCAGACCGCACGCTGGCGATGATCTTCGAAAAAGCCTCCACCCGCACACGCGTGAGCTTTGAAGCCGGCATGTACCAGCTCGGTGGTTCGGTGGTGCACTTGACCACGGGCGACAGCCAGTTGGGTCGATCAGAGCCCATTGAAGACAGCGCCAAAGTCATCAGCCGCATGGTTGACCTGGTGATGATCCGTACCTACGGACAAGACAAGATCAACAGCTTTGCCGCCAACTCGCGCGTGCCTGTGATCAACGGTTTGACCAATGAATTTCACCCGTGCCAAATCATGGCCGACTTGCTCACCTTCATTGAGCACCGGGGGGACGTGAGCCATCCCCTGGATTGCCTCAAAGGCAAGGTGGTGGCCTGGGTGGGCGACGGCAACAACATGGCCAACACTTGGCTGCAAGCCGCTGACTTGCTGGGCTTCAACGTTCACGTCAGCACGCCCAGTGGCTACGAGGTGGACCCCGCCATTGCAGGCCTGATGACCCACAGCGCGTGTTTCAAGGTCTTTGCCGATCCGATGCAAGCCTGCCGTAACGCTGACTTGGTGACCACCGATGTCTGGACCAGCATGGGCTACGAGGCCGAAAACGAAGCACGCCAAAGCGCTTTTGCCGACTGGTGTGTCGATGCCGACATGATGGCGGTGGCCAAACCCAACGCCTTGTTCATGCATTGCCTACCGGCGCACCGTGGTGAAGAGGTCAGCGCCGATGTGATTGATGGCGACCAATCGGTGGTGTGGGACGAAGCCGAAAACCGCATGCACGTGCAAAAAGCGCTGATGGAGTATTTACTGCTCGGTCGCCAGTGATGTCCGCCTGTACTGCGTGCGGCGCTTGTTGCGCCAGCTTCCGGGTTGACTTCTCAGTGTTCGAGCGCGACGACCATGGGGGCGCTGTGCCATCTGGCTTGGCTTTGGACTTGACCTATACCCTGTGCCGCATGCGCGGCACCGACCACTCACCGCCGCGCTGCGCTGCGCTCATGGGCACCATTGGCCAAAAAGCCACCTGTGGCATTTACGAGTGGCGACCTTCGCCTTGTCGTGAGTTTGAAGAAGGCAGCGCTGCCTGCGAACAGGCTCGTCGTCGCCACCACCTGCCACCGCTCAAGGCGTCTTAAGCCCCGTGGCGGTGGCCGTACAGCCAGGGCAGATCCATCAAGCGTGCGCCCAGCATGCGCAAGCCCGCATCACGCGCCCATTGCACCGGTCCGGTGGCATGAAAAACGTCCCCATTGCGAATAGCACGTGCTTGCACCTGCGCATTGCGCTGCCAGCGGGCCTGCGCAAAAGCATTCAGGCGCATGGGCACGTCGCGACCTGCCTGTGCCGTCCACTGATGACCCAACTCAGCGGCATCTTCAATGGCCATCCCTGCTCCCTGGGCCAAATAGGGCCGCATCGGGTGGGCCGCATCCCCCAGCAACACAGCACGGCCCTGCACATGCTCGTGGGCACCGCGCATGGGCACACGGTCACACAGCGGCCACAAGCGCCACTCACCACAAGCGTCGACCAACGCATGCAAGGTCGGGCAAGCGCCTGTTAACGCAGCTTGTAAATCAGCGCGGGTAGCCGCGGCTGTCTTGCGCAAGTTCCAGCCCTGCAGTTCTTGCAAAGCCACCCCTTCAAGCTGCCCTTCGGTGAGACACACCACATTGAGCCATTCACCGCCGCGCACTGGATACTGAACCACATGCACACGAGGGCCCATCCACACCGTCACGTCTTGCGTGCGCAAATGAACAGGCAAGTCTGACTGAGCCACCAGCGCCCGATAGGCCAAATGCCCCGTCATACGGGGTGCACCATCACCCAGCAACTGCTGGCGCAAGACACTCCACACCCCATCGGCCACCACCAGTGCGTCTGCTCGCTCAGTCAACTCACTGCCTTGGTGGGCCAGTGCCACAGCAACGGCATTCTCTAGGTTTTGCACATCCTGCACATGTGCATCGCATCGCACCACCACGCCCTGCACTTCGGCGGCTTGCAACAAAAGTGTTTGTAAATCGGCACGGTGGATGGTGGCGTAGGGCGCGCCGTAGCGTGCAGACATATCACGCAGAGACAACGTGGCCAACAGTTCGCCTGACAACGCACTGCGCGCATGCAGGTTTGCAGGAAATACGGCAACAGATTCAAGTGCAGACGACAAGCCCCAGGCACTGAGGATGCGCGTGACATTGGGCCCCAATTGCACACCTGCGCCAACCTCCGTGAGCGCGGGTGCACGCTCCAGCACGCGAACCACCGCACCAGCACGGGCCAGACTCAAGCCACTCGCCAGTCCGCCAATCCCGCCACCCGCAATCAACACCTTTTCCGTCATAGGTGGCATTGTGCATGGCAGTCTGAATCAGACGGCCAGCGATTTATGATCCAGCCTTTAATTGTCGCGACGCAAAGGCCTTCCATGAAACGCAGAACACTCCTCCAAGCCACGGCTGGCTCGGCCCTCCTGCCTGCCTTGGCCCATGCACAAGACAAATACCCCAGTAAACCCGTGATCTGGGTTTGTCCTTACGCGGCAGGCGGCAACGCCGACAGCCGCTCACGCCAAGTGGCCAAAGCCATGAGCGCCCTCTTGGGACAACCCATCGTGGTGGACAACAAAGCGGGTGCGGGAGGCAACATTGGCACCGAAGCCATTGCACGCGGCAAACCCGATGGTTACACCCTAGGCATGGGCAACTTTGCCCCGCTGGCCGTCAACCAAACCCTGTTTAAGAAGCTGAACTTCGACCCCCTCAACGACATCGTGCCCATATGCCTGATCGAAAAAGGACCGTTGATCTTGATGGTACGCAACGACTCGCCCTACAAATCGGTCAAAGACATTGTGGCGGCGGCCAAAGCGGCACCCGGCAAGCTCAGTTATGCATCGGGCGGCATTGGCGGCTCTCACCACCTGAGTGCAGCCTTGTTTGAACACGTGGCGGACATCGACATGATCCATGCGCCCTACAAAAGCGGCTCGGCAGGTGCGACCGACTTGATGGGTGGCCAAGTGCACATGATGTTTGAGCAAATGTATGCCGCCATGCCATCCATCAAAGGCGGTCGTATGCGGGCGCTGGCCATCACCAGCAAAGTCCGCTCGCCCTTGCTGCCCGACGTGCCCACCATGGGCGAACAAGGCTACCCCGCCATTGAGGTGCAAAACTGGCAAGGCTTGGTTGGCCCTAAGGGCATGCCTGCAGAGTTGGTGAAACAACTCAACGCAGCGTGCAACCAAGCACTGCAAACCGCCGAAGTGAAAGAAAAAATCTTGAGCCAAGGCAATGAGTTGGGTGGTGGCCCCCCTGAACAATTTGCTGCGCTCATCAAAGCCGAGGCGCCACGTTGGGCCAAGGTGGTGCGCGAAGCCAAGATGGAAGTTGAATAAACCATGACCGCTCTCAAAGCCCCCGAGCTCCTGCTGCCTGCAGGTTCGCTCGACAAAATGCGCGCCGCCTACGACTTTGGTGCCGACGCCGTGTATGCCGGCCAACCGCGCTACAGCTTGCGTGCCCGCAACAACGAATTCCGCTTGGAACAAATTGGCATTGGCATCGCAGAAGCGCACCTGCGCGGCAAGAAGTTTTTTGTCACCAGCAATTTGCTGCCGCACAACGACAAGGTGCGCACCTACCTGCGTGACATCGAACCTGTGATTGCCATGAAACCTGATGGCTTGATCATGGCCGACCCAGGGCTCATCACCATGGTGCGCGAAAAGTGGCCCGAGGTACCGATTCACCTGTCGGTGCAAGCCAACACGGTGAACTGGGCGGCGGTGAAGTTTTGGCAAAAGATCGGGCTGACTCGCATCATCTTG
>CANFYL010000124.1 GCA_947451285.1 Comamonadaceae bacterium | reverse complement strand
GGCTTTGTGCACTTTGCCAGCCCCACACCCGAAGGCTTGAGCTGGATCGTAGATGTACCCGTGCTGGAGGCCCAATTGGCCGAGGCCGTGCGCTACCAGTCCGACATTGCCTGTTTGACGGCGCCTGCGCCTGCCGCACTCACCGTGGTGTGCGAAGGCCGCCACAGCATCACCCGCGACGCGTTAGGCGTGAGCTTTGAAAGCCTGCCCTACCAGCAACATGCCGTGGCCGCGCGCGTGCGTGCCAGCGTGCCGCATCGCCAACAGGCTTTGCAGTGGTTTCACCAAGGTGCACAGGGCTTGGAAATTCTGGCCCTGCTGCCACTGGGCGGCGCACAAGGCGAGAGTGCGGCGCTGGTGTGGTCGCTCCCCCCTCAACGAGCCAGCGCCATGCTGGCGTTGGACGCCTCCGCTTTTGCCAGTGCCCTGCAAGACGCCAGCCACGGCGTGTTGGGGCAGCTCGAACTGATCAGCGAACGCGCCATGTGGCCGCTGCAACTGGCGCGCGCCGAGCGTTGGATTGGCACTTTTGCCGATGGCAGCGCTTGGGCCTTGGCAGGAGACGCCGCGCACAACATCCACCCGCTGGCTGGCTTGGGGCTCAACTTGGGGCTGGCCGATGCCGCTGCCTTGGCCCAGGTGCTCAAAAGCCGCGAAGGGTCCGACTACTGGCGCAGCGCAGGTGACCGCCATTTGCTGCGCCGCTACGAGCGCGCCCGCAAAGCTGACATGCTGCCCACTTGGCTGGCTTGCGACAGTTTGCAACGTCTGTTTGCCCACCCACACGCCAGCGTGCAGGCCTTGCGCAACTGGGGCATGTCTGGCTTTGATCGCCTGACCCCCTTGAAGCGCTGGACCATGCAGCAAGCCATGCAATGACACCTCACCTTGGACACCTGATGACACGCACACGACAACTCCTCACCCTCGCTGCTGCCCTGTGGGTGTTAGCGGGCAACGCTTGGTCCCAAGGCCACGAAGCCACCATCCGCAAAAACTTGAGCGAGCGCATTCCGCAGTTGCCCAAGATCGAAGAAGTCAGCCGCACGCCCATGAGCGGTTTGTACGAAGTGCGCCTCAACAACAACGAGATTTACTACAGCGATGCCGATGGCAACTTTCTCATCCAAGGTAGCCTGATCGACACCAAAACCCGCCGCAATCTGACGGAAGAACGCGAGGCCAAACTGGGGGCCATTGACTTTGCCAGCTTACCCATCAAAGACGCCATCCAGATTGTGCGTGGCAACGGCAAACGCAAGCTCGCTGTGTTTGAAGACCCGAACTGTGGTTATTGCAAACGCTTTGAACGCGACTTGGCCAAGGTCGACAACGTCACCATCTACCTGTTCCTCTACCCCATCTTGGGTCAAGACTCCACCGACAAGTCACGCAACGTCTGGTGCGCCAAAGACCCTGCCGCAGCCTGGGCGCAAATCATGGGCGAAGGCCGCGCACTCAATGCTGCAAGCTGCGACACCTCGGCCATTACACGCAACGTCGAGTTTGGACGCAAGTTCAAAATCACCGGTACGCCCACCTTGGTGGCGCAAGACGGCGCACGCGTGCCCGGTGCCATCAACACCCAACAAATTGAAAAACTCTTGGCCGACGCCAGCAAGTAACCCCTATGGCACACACCCCCATCACCCCCGACAGCGCCGCTGGCGTGTTGATTCAACGCTTGGGCTACGGCGGTTTGGTTCCGTTTGCCACCCTCGCTTTGTTGATGTGGATCGTGACCCCCGAAGCGCATCCTTTGGTGGCGATTGCCTTGACATCGTATGCCGCCACCATCTGCGCCTTCTTAGGCGGCATCCACTGGGGCATAGGCTTGCGACACAACGCACCCTCACGCAAGCTGCACATGGTGTGGGGCGTGGTGCCTTCGCTGGTGGCTTGGATCGGGGTGATGATGCCAGCCTATGCCGGGCTACCGTTGCTCGCCGTGTTGCTGGTGGCGTGCTACTTGGTAGACCGCAAAACATGGGCCGAGGCCGGCCTGCGCGACTGGATGACCTTGCGCTTTCGTTTGACTGTGGTGTCCACGCTGGCCTGCCTGCTGGGCGCGGCGTCCACCTGAAGCCGCTCAACCCGCCATGACGCGTACCTCAACCCGCAACAGTCTCGTCAACAGCCCAATGGCGGCCACTCCGTCCTCGCTTGCCCGCACCCCTGGGCCTCAGGTGCACTACCGCATCGAGATGGCCGATTTGCACGCCCATCTGTATGGTGTGACCCTCACCATCGCGCAACCCACAGCCAACCAGCGCGTGGCCTTGCCGGTGTGGATTGCAGGCAGCTACATGGTGCGCGAGTTCTCCAAGCAACTGATCTCGCTCACCGCTCGCCAAGCCAACCGTTTGGTGGCGGTGCAGCAGCTGGACAAATGCAGCTGGCAAGTCGACTGCACGGCTGACGGCCCGCTCACCTTGCACTACCAAGTGCATGCACACGACAACTCCGTGCGCACCGCATGGTTGGACACACAACGCGGCTTCTTCAATGCCACCAGCCTGTGCTTGCGCGTGGCAGGCTGTGAAGACCAGCCCCATGTGTTGGCCCTAGCGCCGCATGCCGACGTGCCCACTTGGGCCGTGGCCACAGGGCTGACGGCCGTGAAGGTCAACGCACAAGGCTTTGGCAGCTACCTCGCCGCCGACTATGACGAGTTGGCCGACTGCCCGGTCGAGATGGGCACGTTTTGGTCGGGGCACTTCACGGCCTGCGGTGTGCCACACCGCTTTGTGGTGGCGGGCGCCACACCGGCTTTCGATGGCGAGCGTTTGCTGCGTGACGCGCAAAAAATTTGCGAAGCCGCCATGCGCTTTTGGCACGGCAACCAACGCGCGCAGATTCCGCACACCCATTACGTGTTCATGCTCAACGCCGTGGCTGAGGGCTTCGGGGGCTTGGAGCACCGCAACTCCACCGCCTTGATTTGTCAACGCGCTGACCTGCCACGGCTGAGCGAAGTACCCGTTCGCACCGAGGCACTCAAAGCCAAAGTGGACAAACTCAGCGACGGCTACACCACCTTGTTGGGGCTCATCAGCCACGAGTACTTCCACACCTGGAACGTCAAGCGCTTGCGCCCGGCAGAGTTTGTGCGCTATGACTACACCCAAGAAAACTACACCGAGCTGCTGTGGTTTTTTGAAGGCTTCACCAGCTACTACGACGACAAACTGTTGCGCCGCGCCGGCCTGATTGACGACGCGCAATACCTGCGTTTGCTCAACAAAACCATCAACCAGGTATTGCAAACACCGGGACGCTTGGTGCACAGCGTGGCGCAGTCAAGCTTTGAAGCCTGGACCAAGTACTACCGGGCCGACGCCAACACCCCGAACCTGACGGTCAGCTACTACACCAAAGGCGCGTTGATCGCCCTGTGCCTGGACTTGGCCCTGCGTCAGCACGGTGTAAAGAACCACAGCATCTCTTTGGACGACGTGATGCGCGGCCTATGGAAGCGCTGCCAAGGCGGCCCCATGCAAGAGGCCGATCTGTTGTCCGTGCTGCATGAACTCACCGGACGCTCCTGGGCGCGCGAGATCAAAGCTTGGGTACATGGCACACGCGACTTGCCGCTGGAAGACGCGCTCACCTCGCACGGTGTGACGGTTCACCACGAACCTGCACAACTGGCTCAGCGCTTGGGCCTGCGGGTGAGCGAAGACCACAGCATCCAGATCAAGCAAGTTCTCAGCGGCAGTGCCGCCCATGCCGCCGGCTTTGCGCCTGGGGATGAGTGGTTGGGTGTGGAGATCGGCGGCAAAACCGCCAGTGCTTGGCGCTTGAAAAAGCTCGACGAGTTGCCGCTGTATGCGGGCCGTGCCAAAAAGCTCACCGCCTTGGTGAGCCGTGACCGCCAGCTGTTGCGCTTGACCCTGAGCT
>CANFYL010000123.1 GCA_947451285.1 Comamonadaceae bacterium | reverse complement strand
TACAGCCCGTGTAACCACTGGATGGGCTTGTCGTCGGTGTCATAAATCAAGCGGTTGACCGCCAGCAGCGCCGAACCTACGGCGATGTCCAAATGTTGCGCCATGTTGGCGTCGGCCAACTTGGCTGAAATACTTTGTTGTGCACGCCCCACCTTGACGCCCGACTCTTCGAGCAGCATGAGGATGGGCTTTTGCGCCAGCTCTTTGCGGCCAAAGCCGCTGGCAATGCGCTCGGGCACCCAGGTGGTGATGTGTGAGAGCGGGCCTTCTTTGGTGTAGCGCACACGCTGGGCTTTTTGCACCAGCTCAGCATCGGGCAGCTGCAAGGCCATGGCCACTTCGTGCGGTGCCGGCAAGCGCTGCACCGACAACACCTTGACCGTGGTGCGCAAGCCCATGCTGACCAGGTTTTCCAGCAAACCGGTCAGACGTGCCTGTTGTGTTTTGTGGGCTTTGTGGGTGGCAGCATCCACTTGGGGCCCTGTGCGCTGCACCAAGGAACGGGTACCACGCCCTGGCTCACGGCTGATCAAGCCCTCTTGGGCCAACTGCGCCAAGGCGCGCCGCACCGTGACACGGGCCACCGAGAACTGTTGCATCAACGCCAACTCGCCGGGTAAGCCTTGCGCAAACTTGCCTTCGTGCAATTGCTCACGCAGCACCAGATACACCTGGTGGTACTTGGGCAAGGGCATGACAGCATTCATGGTGCATGATGTTGAATCAGTTCTATTGATCTGTCAATAGAACATTTGGCGGAGACAATCACCCACGCGACGATGCATCTAAAAGTAGTCAATTGAGGTGTCAGGGAACTGTGGCCTTACCGTGGCAAGATTTCTGCATGAAGCTGCTGCATAAACTCAACGTGATCGGGGCGCTGTATGCAGCGTTTCATTTCTTCATCCACCACAACAAAGGCCGCACCTTTCGTCAAAAGGTGTTTGCGCTCTTGCACCCCACGCCCACCTCGGGTCCGTTGCATCGCTACATCGATCACCTGATCATCTTGTCGGTGCTGGTGTCGGTGCTGAGCATCATTTTTGAGACCATTGCAGAAGTGCATGCGGTGTTCAGCGGTGAGTTCAAGCTGCTTGAAATCATCACGGTCAGCATCTTCACCCTCGAGTATGTGGGCAGGGTCTACAGTTGTTGCGAGCTGCCCCAGTTCGCTCACCCGATCAAAGGTCGGTTGCGATACATGATGACTGTCAGTGCCTTGATCGACCTGCTAGCGATCTCGCCCTTCTTCTTGGACATGGTGCTCGACAAAAACTTTGACCTGCGCTTTTTGCGGGTATTTCGTTTGTCGCGGCTGCTCAAACTCACCCGTTACACCGGCACGCTCAACACCTTGTTCAAAGCCGTTCAACGTGAGCACCGCGTGCTGTTGGCTTCGGCGTTCATGATGCTGCTGCTGGTGATCTTGACCGCGAGTTTGGGTTTCGAGTTGGAACACGACGCCCAGCCCGACAAATTTGAGAGCATCCCCGCCTCCATGTATTGGGCCGTGATCACGCTGGCCAGTGTGGGCTATGGCGACATCTCACCCATCACGCCCTTGGGTCGCGCCATGACGGTGGTGATCAGCCTGATTGGCATTGGCATCTTCGCCATTCCTGCTGGCTTGATGGCTTCGGCCTTCACCGACCAATTGCGCATTGACCGCGAGACCTTTGAAAACGAATTTCGCAAAGCCATTGCCGACGGCTGCTATTCCAGCGCAGAACGGCATGTGATGGACGCCGAAGCCGAGCGCTTGCACCTGTCACCGCAAGACGTCGACCGCATCATCGAACGGGTGCACCAGGAAATGCGCAGCGTGGGTCATGACGTGACGGAGGGCCTAGACCCCGAGGTGATGATGGAGCGCTACCGGCAACAAATCAGTGCCTTACGCGCCATGGCGCATGGCAAGAGCGCCGATCAAATCGATACCCTGTTGCGCAACGAAGCCAAGTCCACCGATGCGGAGCGCGCGATTTGGCAGACCCTGCGTGAGAAGTGATTCACACCAGGGCCAGCGCCTCTTGCGCTGCCACGCGACCTTCGTCAGTGGGAATGACCCATACCTCGATGGCGCTGCCACCGGCATGGATGGCGAGCACCGCGTCCCCCGTGGCCGCTTGATTGCGTGACGCATCGACCGACACACCCAGGTAGTGCAAGGCCTCGCACACGTGTTGGCGCAACACCACGTCATGCTCGCCAATGCCACCGGTGAAAGCCAGCACATCCAAGCCCCCCACGCAGGCCGTCAAGGCGCCTACCTCGCGCACGACGCGGTGGGTGAACAAGTCAATCGCCAACTGCGCCGAGGGCGAGCCCGAGGCACGCAAGCTGCGCATGTCGGCGCTCTCGCCTGACACACCCAGCAAGCCACTTTGTTTGTAGAGCAGCTTTTGAATGGCGTCGTGGCCCCATCCTTGCTCCATCAGGTAAAGCAACACCCCAGGGTCTAAGGCACCGCTGCGCGAGCCCATCATCAAGCCATCCAAAGCCGAAAAGCCCATGGTGGTGGCGCGGCTCTGGTGTTCGGTGGTGGCGCACACGCTGGCGCCATTGCCCAAGTGGGCCATCACCGTGCGACCCGCCGAACGCGGCGACACGTCTTGCAACACTTGGCTGACAAACTGATACGACAGCCCATGAAACCCAAAGCGACGCACGCCGCTGGCGGTGAGCTGGCGGTCAATCGCAAAGGTGGTTTCCAGGGGCGACAGCGTGCGATGAAACGCAGTGTCAAAGCAGGCCACTTGCGCCACCTCTGGAAATGATTCGGTGAATGCACGCACACCGGCCAAGTTGTGAGGTTGGTGCAGCGGCGCCAAGCTGTTGAGCGTGGCGAGTTGTGTCAACACCCCAGGCGTGACACGCACTGAGGAAACATAAAGCGAGCCACCATGCACCACGCGGTGAGCCACAGCTTGCAAGGGCACGTGCGCAAATTGGGTGAGTAGCAGTTGCTTGAGGGTGGCAAGGGCGGCATCAAAGGCTTCGGTGCCAGCGGCAACTTGCACGGTTTCGCAGATTTTGGTCTGGCCTTGCATGCACCATGTGATGCGCGGCTGGCCTGCGGGCTCCAAGCCTTCGATGCAACCGGTCATCTCGGCTTCAGACACGGTGTGTGCCTGCACCGGATAGAGCGCAAACTTCAGGCTCGACGAGCCCGCGTTGACCGCCAGGATGCTCATGCCGTATGGGTGCGGTTGTGATGCGCAATCAACTTGGCCAATAAGGCAGAGGCGCTGCGCGTCATCGCAGTATCGGCTCGGCTGGTCAACGCAATCGGCACCCGCGCGCCCAACACCACGCCAGAGCCCGAGGCACCGGCCAAGTACTCGAGTTGCTTGGCCATCATGTTGCCCGACTCCAGGTCGGGCGCGACCAAAATGTCGGCTTGCCCTGCGACGGGCGAGACGATGTGTTTGATCTCCGCCGCATGCGGCGACACCGCATTGTCAAAGGCCAAAGGGCCATCGAGTAAGCCGCCTTTGATTTGTCCACGTTCAGCCATCTTGCACAAAGCAGCGGCATCAATGGTCGAGGGCATGCTGGCATTGACGGTTTCCACCGCTGCCAAGATCGCCACTTTGGGCTCTGCCACGCCCATGATTTGGGCAAACAAAATCGCGTTTTGCACAATGTCAGCTTTTTCAGCCAAGGTGGGCGCGATGTTGAGCGCAGCATCCGTGATGTAGAGCGGCTTGGGATACATCGGCGCTTCAAAGCGAAACACGTGCGACATGCGTCGCCCCGTGCGCAAACTCGGTTGCATCACCACCGCATGGATCAACTCATCGGTGTGCAAACTGCCTTTCATCAAGGCTTCGAGTTTTTTATCGGCCGCCATTTGAGCCGCCATGTCGGCCGCTGCATGGCTATGGGGCACGTCAATGACGGTCGCG
>CANFYL010000122.1 GCA_947451285.1 Comamonadaceae bacterium | reverse complement strand
TGCGGATCTTGGCCCACCATGCTTTGGATGATGGGTGAGCCGATGTTGGAAGTCATCACAATCACCGTGTTCTTGAAGTCCACCGTGCGACCTTGACCATCGGTCAAGCGACCATCGTCGAGCACTTGCAGCAAGATGTTGAACACATCCGGGTGCGCCTTCTCCACCTCATCAAGCAATAACACGCTGTAGGGTTTGCGGCGCACGGCCTCGGTCAAGTACCCACCTTCGTCGTAGCCAACATAGCCCGGCGGCGCACCGATCAAACGACTGACGGAATGTTTTTCCATAAATTCGCTCATGTCGATGCGAATCATGTGGTCTTCGCTGTCGAACAAAAAGCCCGCCAATGCTTTACACAGTTCGGTCTTGCCAACACCCGTGGGGCCGAGAAATAAGAATGAACCGGTTGGACGATTGGGGTCACCTAAGCCCGCGCGCGAGCGACGAATGGCATTGGCCACCGCGGTGATGGCCTCTTCTTGGCCCACGATACGCTGGTGCAATTTGTCTTCCATCTGCAAGAGCTTGTCACGTTCGCCCTGCATCAATTTGGAGACTGGAATGCCGGTCGCGCGCGCCACCACTTCGGCAATTTCTTCAGCCCCCACTTGGGTACGCAGCAAACGATGTACTCCCGACTTGGCGGTCTTGGCGCTTTCTTTGGCGTTGGCCTCCTTCAGGCGCTTTTCCAGCTCGGGCAACTTGCCGTATTGCAACTCGGCCACCTTGTTGAAGTCGCCTTTACGGGTGAGCTCTTCGATTTGATGACGCAGGCGATCAATCTCTTCCTTGACTTGGGCTCCACCATGGGCAGAGGCTTTTTCAGACTTCCAAATTTCTTCCAAATCTGCGTAGTCTTTGCCGAGCTTGGTGATTTCCTCTTCCAGCAACCCTAAGCGTTTTTGAGAGGCCTCGTCTTTTTCTTTGCGCACGGCTTCACGCTCAATTTTGAGCTGAATCAACCGACGATCGAGCTTGTCCATCACCTCGGGCTTAGAGTCAATTTCAATCTTGATCTTGGCGGCAGCCTCATCGATCAAATCAATGGCCTTGTCAGGCAAAAAACGGTCTGTGATGTAGCGGTGTGATAACTCAGCAGCAGCCACGATGGCTGGGTCTGTGATCTCCACACCATGGTGCACTTCGTATTTTTCTTGCAAGCCACGCAAGATAGCAATGGTGGCCTCCACAGTGGGCTCGCCCACAATGATCTTCTGGAAACGACGCTCCAGGGCTGCATCTTTCTCGATGTACTTACGGTATTCATCCAGCGTGGTAGCACCCACACAATGCAGCTCGCCACGAGCCAAAGCAGGCTTGAGCATGTTGCCAGCGTCCATGGCACCTTCGGCTTTTCCAGCCCCCACCATGGTGTGGAGTTCGTCAATGAACACGATAGTTTGGCCCTCGTCCTTGGCCAATTCTGTCAGCACGCTTTTCAAGCGCTCTTCAAACTCGCCTCGGTATTTGGCACCGGCCAACAAAGCCGCCATGTCGAGCGACAACACACGCTTGCCTTTGAGTGAGTCAGGCACTTCGCCCGACACGATGCGTTGTGCCAGCCCTTCAACGATGGCTGTTTTTCCTACGCCTGGTTCACCAATCAGCACCGGGTTATTTTTGGTACGACGTTGGAGAACTTGGATCGCACGGCGAATTTCGTCGTCACGCCCAATCACAGGATCGAGCTTGCCGCTGCGGGCACGCTCGGTCAAGTCAACACAGTATTTTTTCAGCGATTCGCGTTGCCCCTCGCTGTCGGCGTTGTCTACCTTCTGCCCACCTCGCACAGTCGTCACAGCCACTTCCAAACTGTGACGCGTCAACCCGTTATCCCGTGCCAGCTTTCCCCAGTCGCCCTTGTTATCACACAAAGCCAAGAGAAATAACTCACTGGCAATGTATTGATCGCCTCGTTTGATGGATTCCTTTTCAGCAGCCTGCATGAGCGAGACAACGTCACGCCCCACCTGAACTTGTTCTTGCCCTTGCACCTTGGGCAAACGGTTCATTGCCGTTTCTGCAGCAGCAGTCAAGCTCACCACATTAGCCCCAGCACGCTGTAAAAGCGACTTAGGGCCATCTTCTTGGCGCAGCATCGCGACCACAACGTGTGAGGGTTCGATGTAGGCGTGGTCGTTGCCCAGCGCCAAAGTTTGCGCTTCAGACAAAGCTTCTTGGAATTTGGTGGTCAGTTTGTCAAGACGCATGAAAACTCCGGATCGAATGTTGAATTGCCATGTAGCTGAGGCTGATGACTCACATTTCAAGTGGCTCAGCTTGCGTCCCACTTGACTTACATCAATGAAGAGGATGAGTCAGCCTCACACCAGCGCCTTGGGCGAGCCATCCGCGGCAGGCTCGCCAGAATCAGTCACCCTGCGTTGTTGGCTTGAATGCCCCAGCGCGCCAAGGCTTGGTCATCGCTGACGCGAGCGTCCACCCAACGGACGCCCTCAGGCGTGACTTCTTTCTTCCAAAACGGCGCTTGCGTTTTGAGGTAATCCATCAAAAACTCACACGCCTGAAAGCTCATTCCACGGTGTGCGGAGGTCACGGCCACCAAGACGATCTGGTCTTGGGGCTGAAGCAAGCCCACCCGATGAATCACGCGTGCGGCATAGATGTCAAACCGCTCTTGGGCTTGCCCCAAGATGCTCTCAATGGCTTTCTCGGTCATGCCCGGGTAATGCTCTAACTCCATGCTGGAGACAGCAGTGCCTTCATTGCGCTCACGCACCGTGCCCACAAAGCAGCACACAGCGCCAACGCGTGCATCGCCTTGACGAAGGGTTACCAGTTCCTGGCTGACATCAAAGTCTTGGGTTTGAATGGCAAGGCTCAGAGACATATTCAGCCCCCGGTAACAGGAGGAAAAAATGCCACCTCGCAACCTTCAGTCAGCATAACTGTGCCATCGCACAGTTCTTGGTTGATGGCCATACGGACAGCGCGACCTGGAATCAATGCCTCGGCATAGGCGCCACCGCGCGCGATCAACTCGATGCGCAAATCAGACAGCGTCAGCGCTTGGGTTTGCACCGCCTCACTTCCTTGACCAATGGCCTCACGGATAGACGCGAAATAACGCACGGTCAAGTTCATGCCAACCACTCCGCAAAAGAGATGAAGCGCACGGTGTCTCCGTACGCAATGGATTGCCCAGCAGGGTTGTCGACCACACCGTCGCCCCAAACAGCCGACGTGAGCACGCCTGAGCTTTGATTGGCAAACAAATCTAAACCACCTCGTGCGTTGCGTTTCACACGCAAGAATTCGCGTCGCTTGTCGGCACGGAGCCAGTCGAAATGTGCCGTCAACTCAGTGCGAGCAATCTCGGTCTGTCTGACGCCTTGCAAGGCCAACACAAATGGACGAACCAACAGCAAGAATGTGACAAAACTCGACACCGGATTACCCGGCAAGCCCATGAAATGACATGCTCCCAATTCATGATCTGCGCGGTTGACCTGGCCATAAGCAAACGGCTTACCGGGTTTGATGGCAAGTTGCCACAAGCTCAAGGTGCCCAGTGCTTGCACGGCGGGTTTGATATGGTCTTCTTCTCCGACTGACACACCGCCACTGGTCAAGATCAGGTCGTGGTGGCTGGCAGCATCACGCAATGCGGCAAGGGTCGCCTCGCGTTGGTCGGGCACGATGCCAAGATCGGTCACTTCGCAGCCCAAGCGTTGCAGCATGGCGCGTAAAAAGAAACGATTGGAGTTGTAAATCGCGCCAGGCGGCATGGCCTCAGGGGCCACATCGCCAGGCATGACCAACTCGTCACCTGTAGAAAACAAAGCCACGCGCGGACGCGGTGCCACCTGCAATTGGGTCAAGCCAATGCTGGCTGCTAAGCCCAACGAGGCAGGGGTGAGCCGATCGCCCACAGACAAGACCTTGGCACCACGGGTGACGTCCTCCCCCGAGCGACGAATCCATTGTCCAATCGGCACGGGCTTGAGT
>CANFYL010000121.1 GCA_947451285.1 Comamonadaceae bacterium | reverse complement strand
TGGGACACCTTCTTTTTTGAAGTCGTGAAAGACGTAATCTGCGCCGCGCTCCGCAAGCCAAACACGGGCTTTCTTCACGCTGTCGCAGTTGGGTATGCCGTAAACGGTGAGAGGTATGGATGTCATGGGGCTCAATGATGCCGCAAACTGTGCGGGCTCAAACCGTGGGCGACAATTCAAGCCATGAATTCATTGGACAGTTGGCTCGAACACTGCGAGCGTTTGCACCCCCACAACATCGAGATGGGATTGGACCGAGTGCGCACAGTGGCTGGCCGCATGGCCTTGCACTTTGATTGCCCGGTGATCACCGTGGCGGGTACCAATGGCAAGGGCTCGACTTGCGCCATGTTGGAGGCGTGTTTGCTGCAGGCGGGTTACCGCACCGGGGTGTATACCTCGCCGCATTTGGTGCACTTTCAAGAGCGATGTCGTATCCATGGCGAGACGGTAGAGCCCCAGCATTTGCTGCCGCATTTCGAACGAGTGGAGCTGGCGCGCTTGGGCAGCGGTACAGCGGACGCGGTGTCTCTGACGTATTTTGAGTTCACCACCCTGGCAATTTTGAGTTTGATGGCAGCATCCAATTTGGAAGCGGCTATCTTGGAAGTGGGCTTAGGTGGACGGCTGGATGCGGTCAATGTGATAGACGCTGACTGCGCGGTGATCACCAGCATCGACCTCGATCACATGGACTGGTTAGGCGCCGACCGCGAGAGCATTGGCCGCGAGAAGGCCGGCATCATGCGCACTGGGCGCACTGCGATCGTCAGTGACCCGGTGCCACCTCAGAGCGTGTTGGACCATGGCTTGGAAATTGGCGCAGACTTGTGGACACTGGGTCGGGATTTCAACTTCACGGGTGACAAGCAGCAATGGGGCTGGGCCGGGCGGGGGCGGCGATACAGTGGTTTAGCCTACCCCGCATTGCGCGGGGCCAATCAGTTGGTCAATGCCAGTGGTGTGCTTGCTGCTTTGGAGGCCTTGCGAAGTCGCATTCCGGTGACAGCCCAAGCGGTACGCAATGGTCTGGCCATGGTGGAGTTGCCGGGACGATTCCAAATTGTGCCGGGGCAACCTACGCTGGTGCTCGATGTGGCACACAACCCCCATGCGGTGGCGGCTTTGACCGAGAACCTGGATGCGATGGGCTTTTACCCGACCACCCATGCGGTGTTTGGCGCCATGGCCGACAAAGACTTGGCGCCGATGCTGGCCCGTGTAGGGGCTTTGGTGGATTGCTGGTATTTCTGTGACTTGCCTACGCCACGGGCAGCCCGCGCTGAACAACTTCAAGCGCAGTGGAAGGCAGGTAACCAAAGGAGTGGCGTGAGAGCAGGCACTTACACAGACCCGCAGTCAGCGCTACAAGCCGCAGTGGCTGCGGCAGACCCC
Organism: Comamonadaceae bacterium; assembly: GCA_947451285.1. Lineage (GTDB taxonomy): Bacteria > Pseudomonadota > Gammaproteobacteria > Burkholderiales > Burkholderiaceae_C > Limnohabitans. The sequence goes on along the minus strand of CANFYL010000121.1, from coordinate 2,696 downwards.
GCTGATAGAATTGTTGTGTTCGGATCGTTCTTCACGGTCGGCGGGGTTTTAAAAAACGGAACTCCCCGTTTAGATGCCCCACATTTGAGTTCCTGAGACCCCTCCATGGCATTTTTTAAGTTTCGATTGCCCAGCCAAACCGAAGGCGATGCCCAGGGCAATTTCAGCAATGCACCGGCACAAAGCGTTGAGGCTTTGAGACGCCGCGCGCGTCACCGTTTGATTGGCGCTTCCTTGTTGGTGTTGGTGGCGGTGGTGGGTTTTCCATTGTTGTTTGACACGCAGCCGCGCCCTGTGTCAGCAGATATTTCGGTGGTGATACCTGACCGTTCCACCACCAAGCCGCTGGTGGCCAACCCTGCAACCACCAAGCAAATGCCTTTGGCAGCAGGTTCTGGCCTAGATCCCAAAGAAGAAGTGGTGGCGGCCCCCAAGCCCGACGCCAAACCTCAAGCATTGGTTGCTGCTGCCAAGCCGGAGGCTAAACCTGAGACCAAGTTCGTTGAGAGCAAGCCAGAAACCAAGTCAGACCTCAAGGCGGAGGTAAAAACAGAGCCCAAAGCAGAGCCCAAAACGGAAGCCTCAGCAGCCAAGCCCGTTGCCTCTGACAGCAACACGCCCAGATTTGTGGTTCAAGTAGGCGCGTTTTCTGACGAAGCGAAAGCCCGCGACGTGCGCACCAAGCTTGAAAAAGCAGGTTTTAAAACCTACACCCATGTGGCCGAAACCAAAGAGGGCAAGCGCACGCGCGTGCGTGTGGGCCCATTTGCCAGCCGCGACGAGGCTGACAAAGTGGCCCAAAAGATCAAGCAACTGCAATTGCAGCCTGCTGTCTTGAGTCTGTGACAACACCATGCTGACGGTTTCGGCGGTCGACTGGATTTTTCTCACTGTCTTAGGTCTATCTGCCTTGCTGGGACTTTGGCGAGGGTTGGTGCAAGAGGTCTTGTCATTGGCGGGTTGGCTGGCTGCTTTCTTTGTCGCCCCCATCTACGCGTCAGTGGCCGCAACTTGGCTGCCCATGTCTGGCAGCAGCGAGATGCTGCGGTACGCAGCTGGTTTTGTTGTGGTGTTTGTGGCCGTGTTGATAGCCACTGTGTTGGTCAGCTGGTTGATCAAAAAATTAGTGTCTGCTGTAGGTCTGGGGGCTTTAGACCGATTGTTGGGCAGTGGGTTTGGGCTGCTGAGAGGTTGTGTGGTTTTGTTGGCTGTGACAGTGGTCGTCGGCATGACGCCTCTGCGTGACAACGCGTCTTGGCAAAGTGCCCAAGGCACCCCATGGTTGCAACAGTTGTTGCATGTGTTGAAGCCGGTGTTACCGGTGGATTTTGTAAAGTTTTTACCCTGACTGGGGCCTGAAATATGTGTGGAATCGTCGGCGTTGTCAGCAACGCACCTGTCAACCAGCTGATCTATGACGCTCTGCTGCTTTTGCAGCACCGAGGTCAAGACGCGGCTGGCATCGTGACACAGCTAGACCGAAAATTTTTCATGCACAAAGCCAAGGGTATGGTGCGTGATGTCTTTCGCACCCGTAACATGCGCGCCCTGCCTGGCAACAACGGCTTGGGGCAAGTGCGCTACCCCACGGCGGGCAATGCCTACAGCGAAGAAGAAGCACAACCGTTTTACGTCAACGCACCATTTGGTCTGGTGCTGGTGCACAACGGCAATTTGACCAATGCGCACGCCCTCAAAGCGGAGTTGTTTTCACAAGATCATCGCCACATCAACACAGAGAGCGACTCGGAAGTGTTGCTCAATGTGCTCGCGCATGAGCTCGAAAAAACAACGCGTGGTTTGCCCTTAACCCCCGCTGATGTGTTTGAAGCGGTGCGTAGAGCACATCGACGGATCAAGGGCTCGTATGCCGTGATTGCCTTGATCTCAGGCCATGGCGTGCTGGCGTTTCGAGACCCATTTGGAATTCGCCCTTTGTCCATTGGGCGTGGCAAAGACGGCACCGTCATGGTGGCCAGTGAGTCTGTTGCACTGGAAGGAACAGGCCATCGGCTTGAACGCGACCTGGCCCCCGGTGAAGCCGTCTTCATCACTGACGATGGGCAAACCCACTTTCAGCAATGTGCCGATACGCCACAACTCAAACCCTGTATTTTTGAGTATGTATATTTGGCCCGACCCGACTCCACCTTGGACGGCATCTCGGTTTACCAAGCTCGCTTGAACTTGGGTGAAACCTTGGCCAAGCGCGTGGTGTCCACCGTTCCTCCCAATGACATCGATGTGATCATTCCCATTCCAGAGTCGAGCCGTCCCAGCGCCACCCAGCTGGCGCATTTATTGGGTGTGCCCTATCGTGAAGGTTTTGTGAAAAACCGCTACGTAGGCCGCACCTTCATCATGCCGGGGCAGGGTGTGCGCAAGAAATCTGTGCGCCAAAAGCTCAACGTCATTGCCAGTGAATTCAAAGGCCGTAATGTGCTGCTGGTCGACGATTCGATCGTGCGCGGCACCACCAGCCGCGAGATTGTGCAAATGGCGCGTGACGCCGGCGCGCGCAAGGTCTACATGGCCAGTGCTGCACCACCGGTAAGATTTCCTAATGTGTATGGCATTGACATGCCCACGCCCGAAGAGTTGGTGGCGCACAACCGCACCATTGACGAAGTGCGTGAATTGATCGGATGCGATGCCTTGATTTACCAAGACGTGGACGCGATGAAGCAGGCTGTGCT
>CANFYL010000120.1 GCA_947451285.1 Comamonadaceae bacterium | reverse complement strand
GGGCGCCGTGTCTTTGAGCACCACATCCTGGCGTGAATAGCCTTCGGTGTTGACGTTGGCAATGTTGTTGCTCACCGTGCTCAAGGCACGCTGGTAAGCCCCAATCGCATTGCTGCTGATGCCGAGCATGTCACTCATGACCCGCTCCTCTTCATCAGCTTGAGTTCATCCAAGGTTTTGATGTGCGGCTTGGGCAGCAGCTTGCTGTCTTGTGCAGGCGAAAGCAGCGGCTTGGCAAACTCTTGGGGATGCAAAGGCATGGCCGTGCGAGCTTTGAGCATGTCGACCGTGCTGGGCTGGGTTTGTTGCTTGACCGCTTTGGCCATGAAGTCGGCCACGCCCATGGCACCACGTTTGGCCATTTGCAGGGAGACTTCTTTGTCGAACATGTTCTCAAAGGTTTCGCGTGCGCTGGACTCGTTGTCTTCATCCTTCATCGGATTTGAAGCTTCGCGCATCGACTTCATCATCATTTGGATGAACAAGCCTTCAAACTGCTGCGCCGACTCTTTGAGCGCTTTGTCTTGGTTGTTTTGTGCCTGGCCACGCAACTCGCCCAGGCCCGAAAAGTCCAAATAGGACCGGGCGGTGGAGGTGTCGACGGGGCTGCTCATGGAGATCTCAATGCAGGGTTAGATGATGATCAACTCAGCGCGCAAGCTGCCAGAGCTTTTGAGGGCTTCAAGAATGGCAATCAGTGACGAAGGTGAAGCACCTACTTGGTTGACGGCATCCACAATTTGACGCAGTTCAACACCGGGTTGGAACAAGAACATCGGCTTGTTGGGCTCAACCACTTTGACTTCGGCGTTTTGCACTTCTGCGGTTTGGCCGCCAGACATCATGGTGGGTTGCGATATTTCGTTGGTGGCGGCTATGGCCACCGAGATGGTGCCGTGTGACACCGCAGCTGCAGTGACACGCACCGAGCGGTTGATGACCACGGTGCCCGTGCGTGAATTGATCACCACACGTGCGGGGGGCTCACCCGGGGTCACTTCTAAGGCTTCGACCATGCTCATAAAAGCCACGCGTTGATTCAAGTTTTGAGGCGCTCGTACCGATACCGATACGCCATCCAAAGCTTGTGCAATATCGCCGCCAAATTTTTTATTGATCGCGTTGACAATAGCCGTCGTGGTCGAAAAATCGTTTTCACGAATGTTGAAGATCACGTGCTCTGCCAACTCAAACGGCGTGTCGACAATGCGCTCCACGATGGCACCGCCTGGAATGCGCGCCGAGGTGGGCACACCGATAGACACTTTAGAGCCTGCGGCGCTGGCATCAATGCCGGTGGCGGTCAAGGCGCCTTGCGCGAGTGCATAAATTTCACCATCCACACCACGCATGGCGGTCATGATCAAGCTGCCCCCGCGCAAGTTGGTGGCTTTGCCGATGGCTGACACGTTGATGTCGATGCGCTGACCTGGTTTTGCAAAACCAGGCAAGTCGGCAGTGACGATCACAGCCGCTGTGTTTTTGATGTCGACACGGGCTGCCGTGGTGGCTTGTTCAAAGTCGGTCAAGGGTCCGTCGATGCGCACACCCATTTGGGCCAAGATGGCTTTCATGCTTTGTGTGGTGAAAGGTACTGAGGCATCGTCGCCCGTGCCTTGCAAGCCCACCACCAAGCCATAACCAATGAGTTGGTTGGGACGCTGCGAGGCCAAAGACGCCAGGTCTTTGACGCGGTCGGCGCAGGCACTGCCAGCGGCCAACAGGCACAGGCTGGCAAAACCAACACGAAACAAATGGGACAGGCGGTTCATGGTGAGTCTTTGGTTGAAATTAGAAAGGCCAGAGCTTGTGCATCAAGCTGGTTCCCCAGCCCACGCGTGTGGCGTTGGCCAGGTCGCCGGTGCCGCGGTAGGCGATTTGTGCGTTGGCCAATCGACGCGATTGCACGGTGCTGTTGGGGCCCACGTCTTCAGGACGGATCACGCCCGTGACTTGAATGACTTCGGTGCCTTCGGCCAAGCCGAGTTTCTTTTCACCGCGCAAGACCAAGTTGCCATTGGCCAAAATTTCAACCACAGTCACAGCCACCGAGCCCACCAAGGTAGCCTCTTGGTCGGCTTGGCCTTTGCTCTTGCTGTCGATGGCGTTGTTGTTGAGGTCGATGCCTTCAAAAAACGGCGACATCTTGCCGACCTTGGTGCTAAAGCCCGTAGGCAAGGTGTTTTTCGAGTCGCGGTTGATCTCGCTGTTTTGGGTGCGCGCGGCTTGGGTTGATTCGTTCAACAACACGGTGATGATGTCGCCCACTTGGTAGTTGCGGCCACGGCCAAACCAGGCATCGCTTTGGCGATTGCTGTAAATACCACCGGTGGCAATTTTTGGCCGGTCAGAGGCCAAGGGGTAGACAGGGGCGAATTCGGGCGATGGTTTGAGAACCAATTCGGTGTTGTCGACAGCGCAGGCTTGCAACAAGCCGAGCACAGCAACGAGGGGCAAAAGGCGATAGGTATTCATGAGAGTCCTTTATCAGACGTTCTGGTTCAAGAACTTGAGCATGCCGTCCACCGCCGAGATGGCTTTGGAGTTGATCTCGTAGGCGCGTTGGGTTTCGATCATGTTGACCATTTCTTCCACCACGTTCACGTTAGAAGCTTCCAGTGAACCTTGGTTCAAAGTGCCGGCACCGTTGACACCGGGTTGCAAGATTTGCGCAGCACCGCTGGCTTGCGAGGCTTCGTACAAGTTGTTGCCAATGGGTTTCAAGCCGCTTGGGTTGACGAAACGGGCCAATTGAATTTGGCCAATGTTTTGTGCGCCTGCACCCGCCACCAATTCGACGCTCACTGCGCCGTCACGGCCCACAGTCAAAGCCGCAGCGTTGTTGGGGATGGTGATGGCGGGGACCAAAGGAAAGCCCAAGGCCGTGACGATTTGCCCCGTGTTGGAGAGCTTGAAGTTGCCGTCACGCGAGTAGGTGGTGGTGCCGTCAGGCATTTGAATTTGGAAATAACCATCACCCGTGATGGCCACATCCATGGGCGCTTGGCTGTTGACCAAGTTGCCTTGCATGTGGAGTTTTTCGGTGGCGTTGATCTTGACACCGGTACCCAGCATCAATCCGGTGGGCGACTGGGTGTTGGCGGTGGTTTGGCCACCCGGTTGCTTGATGTTTTGATACAGCAAGTCCTCAAACACCGCACGGTCGCGTTTGAACCCGGTCGTGTTCACGTTGGCCAAGTTGTTGGAGATCACGTTCATCCGCGTTTGTTGCGCGTCTAAACCTGTCTTGGCTACCCACAATGATGCGTCCATGGCTATTCGCCCCCTAGTTATCTGTCAAATTCAGGCTGCCTTCATCATGGATGCGCCCGACTCGTCGTTGGACTTGCTCTCTTTGATGATGCGAACCTGGTGCTCAAACGAGCGACTCTGTTCAATCAGCTTGACCATTGAGGTCATCGCGTTGACGCTGCTGCCTTCCAAGGCCTGCGGTGTCAAAGAAACTGGTCCTGAACCACTTGCAAAGTCTGTGCCAGGCAGTTTTCCGTCAACTTTGAACAAGCCATCTTCACGTTTGGACAAACCAATCTCGCTGGCGTCTTTGAGCATGAGCTGGGCAATGATTTGTTGTTGGGGCACGCCTTGCTGTGCCGGGTCGATGGCATACAAGTTGCCATCGATGCCAAACGACAGCTTGAAACCCTGTGGCACGGTGATGGGTCCACCGTCTTGGCTGCGCACAATATCGCCCGCGCCGGTCTCCAACACGCCGTTGGCATTGACTTTCAAGTCGCCACGTCGGGTGAACGCCAATTCACCGTTGCTGGCGGTGACACCTAAGACGGTTTTGTGGTTCATGGCGACATCCAAGTCACGGCCGGTGACCATCATGGGACCGGGATCCAAGATCACTTGGTCGTGCGAGTACATGCGAGGTTGCAGGCGTGAATCAAAGCCCTGCCCCACCGCTTGGTGAGGCTGCAAGGTGACTTCGAAGGTTCTTTTGAAACCTACGGTCGACACGTTGGCAATGTCATTCGACAACTTGTGCCGCCCCATGCGCTCTTCGTTGATGGCGGCCATCGCGTTAAAGGCTAAGCGGTCCATGGCACTCTTTCAGTCGGTGAATCCGTCAATCCGCTTAGTTACGGATTTGAATGATGGTCGAGGTCAGCGAGGTGCTGGTCTCAATCGCTTTGGCGTTGGCCTGGAAGTTACGCTGCTCGGTGATCAGGTCCACCAACTCTTGCGTCAAGTCCACGTTGGCACGCTCGGTGGCGCCGGAGCGCACTGTGCCG
>CANFYL010000119.1 GCA_947451285.1 Comamonadaceae bacterium | reverse complement strand
GGCAATCATCACGCGGGGGCGGCGACCCTGTTGGTCAGCGAACGCGGCAATCTCAGCCTTGAGCGCATTCCAATAGGCCATGGTGTCTCCTTCGGTAGAGGCCGAGTCATACGCCGCAGCGTACACACCGGTCACCTTTTGCGTGTCGGCGCGGTGGCGCCCAAAAACCTTCTCCAGCGCATCGCTCACCTCACCCACCGTGGCACGCAAACGCATGGCTTGGATGGTCAGCGCGAGCAAGTTGCCCTGGCCCGATTCGGCCGCAGCCGTCAAGGCGTCAAGCGCGGCTTGCACACGGGCGCTGTCGCGCGTGGCTTTGATGTGCTTGAGGCGTTCAATTTGGCCATCGCGCACACGCACGTTGTCGATGTCCAAGGTGTCGATCGGGTCTTCTTTGGCCAGCTTGTATTTGTTGACCCCCACGATGACGTCTTTGCCCGAGTCGATGCGAGCCTGCTTTTCGGCCGCTGCGGCTTCGATCTTGAGCTTGGCCCAGCCGCTGTCTACGGCTTTGGTCATACCACCCATGGTTTCGACTTCCTCGATGATGGCCCAGGCTTTGTCAGCCATCTCTTGGGTCAGCGACTCCATCATGTAGCTGCCAGCCCAGGGGTCGATCACGTTCGTGATGTGAGTTTCTTCTTGAATGATCAGTTGGGTGTTGCGGGCAATGCGCGCCGAAAACTCGGTTGGCAAAGCGATGGCCTCGTCAAAGCTGTTGGTGTGCAAGCTTTGCGTGCCACCAAACACGGCGGCCATGGCCTCGATGGTGGTGCGCACCACGTTGTTGTAGGGGTCTTGCTCGGTCAGCGACCAGCCCGAGGTTTGGCTGTGGGTGCGCAGCATCAAGCTCTTGGGGTTTTGCGCGTCAAATCCCTTCATGATGCGACACCACAGCAAGCGTGCGGCGCGCATTTTGGCAATCTCTAAATAGAAGTTCATGCCCACGGCCCAAAAGAACGACAGGCGCGGCGCAAACGCATCCACGTCCAAGCCCGAGGCGATCGCCGTATTCACATACTCTTTGCCATCGGCCAGGGTAAAGGCCAACTCCAGCGCCTGGTTGGCCCCCGCCTCTTGCATGTGATAACCCGAGATCGAGATCGAGTTGAACTTGGGCATGTGCTGCGCGGTGTAGCCAATGATGTCACCAATGATCTTCATCGACGGCTCTGGCGGGTAGATGTAGGTGTTGCGCACCATGAACTCTTTGAGGATGTCGTTCTGGATCGTGCCCGACAGCTTGTCTTGGCTCACGCCCTGCTCTTCGGCCGCCACCACATAGCCGGCCAACACGGGCAGCACGGCGCCGTTCATGGTCATGGAGACCGAGACTTTGTCGAGCGGGATCTCGTTGAACAAGATCTTCATGTCCTCGACCGAGTCAATCGCCACCCCGGCTTTGCCCACGTCGCCGGTCACACGGGGGTGGTCGGAGTCGTAACCCCGGTGGGTCGCCAAGTCAAACGCCACCGACACGCCCTGGCCGCCTGCGGCCATGGCCTTGCGGTAGAACGCGTTGGACTCTTCAGCCGTCGAGAACCCTGCGTATTGGCGAATCGTCCAAGGGCGCACCGCATACATGGTGGCTTGGGGACCCCGCAAAAAGGGCTCAAAACCCGGCAAGGTGTTGGCATAAGGCAGGTTTTGGGTGTCTTCGGCGGTGTACAGCGGCTTGACGTTGATGCCATCCGGCGTCTTCCAATTCAAGGCATGGAGATCACCACCCGGGGCCGATTTAGCGGCCGCTTTGGCCCAAGCTTGGAGGTTGGAGGCATTGAATTCGGTTGGCTTTTGGCTCATGGCATGTCACTCGTGAAGGGAGGGTTGACCCCCGGTTTTGCGAATCCGAGGCATCATATCATTCATAATTATTGATGCAAAATATTATCTGAGCTTACAATTTCATCCCATGTCCGCCGTCACCCTCACCCCGCGCGCCCTCTATGAAGAAGTGGCTGAACTCTTGCGTCAGCGCATTTTTTCGAGCGAACTTGCGCCCGGCAGCTGGATTGACGAGATGCGTTTGGCCGAGGAATACGGCATCAGCCGCACCCCCATGCGCGAAGCCCTCAAGGTATTGGCCGCCGAGGGCCTGGTGACCATGAAGGTGCGCCGCGGCGCCTATGTGACCGAGGTGAACGACAAAGACCAACGCGATGTCTACCACCTGCTGGCCCTGCTGGAGTCGGATGCCGCTGGTGTGGTGGCGCAGCACGCCAGTGATGCGCAGTTACAGGACTTGAAGGCTTTGCATCAAGAGTTGGTGGCTGCGGTGCACGACACCGAGCGCTTTTTTGAGGTCAACGAGCGCTTTCACATGCGCTTGCTAGAGATCGCCGACAACCGCTGGCGCGACCAGATGGTGGCCGACTTGCGCAAGGTGATGAAGCTCAACCGCCACAACTCATTGCTCAAGAGCGGGCGCATTGAAGAATCGCTGAGCGAACACCAAGCTCTGTTGGATGCGCTGATAGCCCGCGACGCTGCGGCCAGTGTGCAACGCATGAAAGCCCATTTCGAAAACGGACTGGAAGCCGCCAGTTGATGCGGCAGGCGCCATGGTTGCAGGGTGGCGTTTCAGGTGTGCGGATCATCTGAAGGCTTGGTGGCCATCACAAGGCCCACACCCGACAAGATCAGCAGCCCACCTGCCAAGTGGTACAGGCCCAAAGGTTCATCCAACACGCCCCAGGCCACCAGGGCTGCATACAAAGGCCCGGCATAAAGAATGACCGCGACTCGGCTGGCGCCCAAGACCTTGAGGGTCCAGCCATAAATCCAATACGCCGCTACGCCAGGAATCAGCGCTGTGGCGACCACTTGCAACAAAGCCTGACGGCCCAAGACTGGCGTATCGGCTGCGCTCAACTCATACAAGGCAAAAGGCAAGATCACCACCACACCACCAGCGCACATGGTGGCTAAACGGGCCATTGCGCCCAGTGAGCTGTGCCATTTTTTTTGAAACAGAGAAAACGCTGCCCAAGCCACGGCAGAACACACCACCCATAAATCACCCGTGACCAGTTGCACCTCGGCCAAATGGGCCCATTCGCCGCGCACCACCACGTGCAACACGCCAGCCAAAGACAGTCCCACCCCCAAGGCTTGCCACAGGGAGAACCGCTCACGCAACCACAGCACAGAGCCGAGGGTGATGAGCACTGGGGCCGATGCATAGACCAAAGCGATATTCATGGCGCCTGTGCTTTGCGCCCCGATGTACACCCAAGCACCGCAAATCCACATGCCGCATGCGCCCAACACCAAGCTTTGGGGCCAGGCCTGGATGACCTCGCGTCGCTTGCGCCAGAGCTCATGGCGCGACCACCAAGCCAGAATTACGCCGGCCAAAGTCCACCGTCCCAGAGCCAGCACATGCGGGGTGATCACACCGGTGGCTTGGCGCGCCACCACCAAGTTGACCGTCCACAACAAAGGCATCAAACACACCAGCACGAGGGCGATGCGAACCCTAGCCTTCTCGCGCATGACCTCACTCGGCATGGACTGGTTTTTCTGCGCCACGTGCCAAGGCTTGACGCGCCAGGAGCATCACCTCATGCGGCGGCAAAGGCTTGAGTTTGTGGTTGCTCCAGACCTGACGCCACAAGCGGCCACCGCGTTCACCGTGATAGAGGCCCAGCATATGTCGGGCAATGGCGTACCAAGGACAACAGTCTTCTGAGTGCGCGCGCTCCATGTAGTCCACCATGGCTTCTTCCACCGCTTCGCGGGTCAAGGGCGCTGCATCAGCACCCAAGAACTCAGCATCCCAGCTGCTGAGCAGCCACGGGTTGTAGTAGGCCTCACGCCCCACCATCACGCCATCGGCATGCTCCAAGTGGCGGGCAATTTGCGCGTTGGTGGTGATGCCGCCGTTGACCGCGATCGTCAAATCGGGAAAGTCTTGTTTGAGCTGGTATGCCAACTCATAGCGCAGGGGCGGAATTTCTCGGTTCTCTTTGGGGCTCAAACCTTGCAGCCATGCATTGCGCGCGTGAACAATGAATACGCTGCATCCTGCCGCACTGACTTGACCTACGAAGTCGCGCACAAAGTCGTAACTCTCGATCTTGTCAATGCCGATGCGGTGTTTGACGGTGACAGGAATACCCACTGCATCACGCATGGCCTTCACACCGTCGGCCACCAAGGCAGGTTCGTTCATCAAACATGCACCAAACGCACCACGCTGCACGCGGTCGCTGGGGCATCCGCAGTTGAGGTTGATTTCGTCGTAGCCCCACTGCTCACCCAACTTGGCGGCGTAGGCCAAGTCTGCGGGTTCGCTGCCGCCGAGTTGCAGGGCCACCCCATGCTCTTCAGC
>CANFYL010000118.1 GCA_947451285.1 Comamonadaceae bacterium | reverse complement strand
TTGTCGTCGGGCTTTTTGGGCTGGGGCGGTGGCAGCTGGGCCAACAAATCTTTCACCTGCGCCAGCAGCAAAGCTTGTTGCTGTTGCAGTGACGCCATTTGTTTGTGCATGGCTTCGGCGCTGTCGCCGGACAAGGTGGAGGCGGCCGAGGGCAAGGGCGAGGCCGCACGGCCTGCGCGTTGATCGCCTCCGCCAGCCAACTGGGTTTGGGCCAAAGCCTGTGCCTTGTCGGGTGCTTCGGCCACCACGCGGGTGTTGACCAAGATCACTTCAAGCGGCGTGTCCTTGAACAGCCGGTCAAATTGCGCGGGTGCAGCAATGCGCAAGCTCAGCAGTGCGGCATGGATGCCAATTGAAATGGCCAAGGCCCATTGCAAACGGGTGACACGCTGCAAGAAGCTCACGCTGGGCTGACCTCCGCAGCAGACGCGTCGTCCATGTCCACTGCAATCGCGATGGGGCCGGCAGCGCCGCTGTCGTCTTCCTCGTCCGCAGTGTCAGCGCCTTCGGTGCCGGTAGCATCCGCAGCGTCGAGCAGGGCCATGAACTGGCCGCTGATATCGAGGGTGATGTCGTCGATGGCGCCCAAGCGCAGTTGCACGCGCGCTCCACGCTGCAGCTCACTGTTGCCCAGCACAGGCAACACCAAGGGCAAGGTGTCGGCACGGGCCATGGGCGGCTGGCCTGGGAATGTTTTGAAAATGGTGGCTGTGAGCTCGGTGATGTGGTGTTGCTTGAGGTATTGCAGCGTCCAGAAACGTTCCATGCCCGCTTGGTAGCCGTTGTAGGCGCTGTAGGCGCCATCAAAGGCCGAGATGATCGAGAACAGCTCTGCGTCCTTGGGTTTGAAGGGCGCAGCCAAGGCCGCGGTGTTGCCATGCTTGACGCAGGCGATGATTTGCCATTGGTTGATCAAGTCGGTGTAGCGGCGCAGCGGCGAGGTGCTCCAAGCGTAGCTGGGCACGCCAATGCCGGCGTGGGGCAGGGCTTTGGTGCCCATGCGCACTTTGACGCCGGGCAGCAAGCTGGCCTGGCTGCGGTAGATGCCGGGTACGCCGAGTTCGTTCATCCAGTTGCCCCAGGTGCTGTTGGCCAGAATCATGGCCTCGGCGACCATCAAGTCAAGCGGTGCGCCGCGCTGGCGCAGGCTGATCTGGACCTGTTCGTGGCCTGTGGGAGCCAGCCCGCTTGGAGCTTCTGGGGCAGGGTCTGGACTCTTCACGAGTCGGAAGTTGTAGTCGGGACGGTTGAAGTTTTCAGGCTTGCCACGCACCACCTCGCGCTGGGCTTTGAGGTGTTGGGCCAAGCGGAACAAAAACGCCAGTTGGACGCGTGGCATGGCAGGCTCTGGGGTGCCTGCGTCGTGCTGGAACTTGTCGTCCTTGAGCCAAGCTTCGGTGACGATGGCGTCGAGTTGGTCGTGGCGCAGGTTGGCCGCAATGGGCACGCGCTCCACGCGTGTTTCGGTGCGCTGGATGGCCAGTGTGGCTTCGTCGAAGCTGACGTACAGCGACACCGCCGGGCAGTCGCGCCCCTCTTGCAGGGTGTAGGTTTGCACCACGGCGTCGGGCAGCATGGTGACTTTGTAGCCTGGCATGTACACCGTGGACAAACGCTGGCGACCCAATTGGTCGATCGCGTCCCCCGGCTTCAAGGCCAGGCCGGGTGCTGCGATGTGAATGCCCAGTGTGACCTGCCCCGAGCCCAACCCTTGCACTGACAAGGCGTCATCGATTTCGGTGGTTTGCGAGTCGTCGATGGAGTAAGCCTGCACCTGGGCCAGCGGCAGTTCGTCAGCAATGACCGGGGCTTGGAGGGCAGGAAAGCCCGTGCCTTTGGGGAAGTTGTCGAACAAGAAGCGTTGCCAGTGGAACTGGTAGGCCGAGGTGATGGCGCCGGCTTGTTGCAGCAAGGCCAGGGGCGCGGTCTGGGAGGCGCGGGCCGCTTCGACCACGGCTTTGTATTCGGGCGCATTTTTGTCGGGCTTGAACAAGATCTTGTAGAGCTGGGCTTGGACCGGCTCGGGGCATTGACCTTGCGACAAGGCCTGTGCCCAGGTGTTGATTTGCTCTTGGATTTGTTTTTTCTTCTCGATCGCGGCCAGTGCTTGCTGGATCACTTCAGCAGAGGCTTTTTTGAAGCGTCCTTTGCCTGCGCGACGAAAGTAATGGGGCGCTTCAAACAGGCGCAGCATGGCGGCGGTTTGTTCGGTGAGTGTGGCTTGTGCACTGAAGTACTCGCGTGCCAAATCGGCAAAGCCAAATTCGTCTTCGGGGGCGAATTCCCAAGCCAAGTCCAGCTCAATGGTGGCGCTCAAGGCCTGAGCCTCGCGCATCAAGTCGGCGGGCGAGGGCTTGTCAAATTTCAGCAGCAACTGCGCTGCCTTGACTTTCACCCGTTTGCCGGATTCCAGCTCAATTTGCGCCGAGCTCTCTGCTTCGGACAGCACCCGACCGGTCTGGAATTTGCCAGCTTCTTCAAACAATGCGTACATGAGTGCAATTGTCCCATGCCTGCTGCTGGCGGCCGCTGTCGTGGGGTTGATGTCAGGCCAGATGGAGAAAGGCCAACACTTGGGGGATGTGCTGCTCAAATTCGCCAAGGGCGTGGTCACCACCTTCGAGCACGGTTTGCTGTGCGCCGCCATAGCGGGCGGTCATTTCACGCCAGTCCAGCAGCTCATCGCCCTTGGCAATCACCGCCAAGAAGCGTTCGGGGTGCACCATCTGAGCGACAGCCAAAGCGCGCAGTTCATCAACAAATTCGGGCGCAAAGAAAAAGCGTTCTTGCGGGTCGTGCCAGCTGGTTTGCTCGCCGATGTAGCGGGCTAAGTCACGTGCCGGATCGACTGCAGGGTTGAGCAGCACCGCACGCCAACCGCGCTGGACTGCGATCCAAGTGGCGTAAAAACCGCCCAAGGAAGAGCCGATCACGGCCGAGGTGTTATCAGGCCAATGGGCGGTGCCTTGCGCGATCAACGCTGCGGCAGCTTGGGGCGAGGGCGGCAGTTGGGGACACCACCACAGCACCTGAGGAAAACGCTCAGCCACGACGGCGGCCATTTGACGGGCTTTGGTGGACTGCGGGGACGAGCGAAAACCGTGCAGGTAAAGCATGTGGGTGGTAGTTTTGGCAGCGGTCATGAATACATGCTAGCAGTGGTGCAACGGGAGCAGGAGATAATTCGGCCATGTCCAACGTTCTTCAAAACCCCAGCCTGCGTCATCGCTTCGCGCCTTTACTCAAAGGCTTTGATGGGCCCTTGGCGTTTGGTGTGTTTTTGTTGGCCTGTGCGGGGTTATTGATCATGTATTCGTCGGGCTTTGCCAACGGGGCACGCTTCGTAGACCATGGACGCAACATGCTGTTGGCGGGTTTCATTATGTTCATCGTGGCGCAGGTGCCGCCGCAGCGTTTGATGGCCCTGGCCGTGCCGCTCTACACCATCGGCGTGGCCTTGTTGGTCGCGGTGGCGCTGTTTGGCTTGACCAAAAAAGGGGCGCGGCGGTGGTTGAATGTGGGGGTGGTCATTCAGCCCAGCGAGATCATGAAGATTGCCATGCCCTTGATGCTGGCTTGGTGGTTTCAAAAGCGCGAAGGTCAGTTGCGCCCACTGGACTTCTTGGTGGCTGGTTTGCTGTTGATCGTACCCCTGGGGCTGATCGTCAAGCAACCCGATTTGGGAACGGCCATTTTGGTGCTGTCTGCGGGCTTGGCCGTGATATTTTTTGCAGGCTTGAGTTGGTTTTTGATCGTGCCACCCATTTTGTTGGGGCTGGTGGGTGTGGTGTTGATTGTCGTGTTTGAACCCACCTTGTGTGCCGATGGTTTTCGCTGGCCGCTGCTGCACGACTACCAGCAGCAGCGTATTTGCACCTTGCTTGATCCAACCCGCGACCCTCTGGGCAAGGGGTTTCACATCATTCAAGGCATGATTGCCATTGGCTCGGGCGGCTTTTGGGGCAAGGGTTTCATGCAGGGCACGCAAACCCATTTGGACTTCATACCTGAGCGCACCACAGACTTTGTGTTTGCCGCTTTTGGTGAAGAGTTTGGGCTGGTGGGAAATTTGTTGTTGATTGGCAGCTTTATCTTTTTGATTTTGCGTGGCTTGGCCATTGCCGTGGAGGGGCCAACGCTGTTCGCTCGTTTACTGGCGGGCAGTATCACCTTGAGCTTCTTTGTGTATGCCTTTGTCAACATGGGCATGGTGAGTGGCATCTTGCCGGTGGTGGGGGTACCGCTGCCCTTCATCAGCTATGGCGGCACGGCCATGGTGACGCTGGGGTTGGGCTTGGGCATTTTGATGTCGGTGGCCAAGGCCAAACAGTTGGTGCAGTCTTAACCGTCCAATCCACCGCCACA
>CANFYL010000117.1 GCA_947451285.1 Comamonadaceae bacterium | reverse complement strand
GATCGTTGCCCACCGTCGGCAGGCTGTTGTTGCGCCCAAATTTTGAGGTATTTGTAATAGCTGGTCTCGGCGTTCGAGATGGCCAAGGCCAGGCCGTGGCCGCCATCTAAAAAGCCAGCACGCAAAACATAGGTCCGAAAAAATGCCCATGCACCATGTCCAACTGCGCTGCCCACGGTAGCGCGCTTGCCACGCGCCAATGCTTGCTTGGCCGAGGCTGTGGAATAAGCATCCACCTTGGCCAGAACTTGCGAAAAATCGCGGTAGCTGTAGTGCAACAAATCGTTTTGCAGTTGCATGCATGGCAAGGTGGTCACCACACGTTCATGCACCAAATCTTGAGAGAACTGCGCGTGTAGCCTTGGGAACAAACGCAGCACATGGTCAGGTCGCCAGCCCGCGTGATGAATGAATTTTCCACAGTACCAAGACAGACGCGGAATTTCATATGCTGCAGCATCAGCACCCGACGCCAAAATACCTCGAATCTCTATAGCCAAAGCCGGCGTCACACGTTCATCGGCGTCGATGGACAACACCCAGTCGCTGGTGGCGAGATCGAGGGCACGGTTTTTTTGTGGCCCAAAACCCGGCCAACCCTCGGGTTGCGACACCTTGGCGCCATGGCGGCGGGCAATGGCCAGCGTGTCATCGGTGCTGTGGCTGTCCACCACCACAATTTCATCGATCCAGCCTTGCAGCGATGCCAAACAATCGCCGAGGTTATGCGCCTCGTCGCGCGTGATCACAATGGCTGAAAGCGTTGGTGCACGGGTCATCGTCGGGTTTTTAGTTTCAAGGCTGGACATGGTGGTGTGCGTCTTTCAAACGTTCGGCCAAGGTCTGAGCGAGTTCGTCTTGGCCTAGCAAGGTGGCGCTGTCGATCAGGCGCTGAATCACGCGGTCTTCGGGCGAGTAGTGCATCACGCGCGAAGCAAGCATGAACAGATGCTGCGCATTGTCGGCGGTGACGGTTTGGGTGGTGAGTTCAGCAAACTCTGCTTGATTGCGAAATAGCCATGAGGCTTTGGCGTGTGCCATGGGGTCATCTTGGTAGATGGCATCTCGTTGCGCAGGCGCACGGTAAATTTGTGCCACACGGTTGAAGTCCCAGGCGGCATACAAACAAGCCAGAAAGAGAGCGCCAGCCAGCGTGATGCCCCAGGCCTGTGAAACTTGCGAAGGCGTGTGTGTGTCTGGGTGCATGTCTGATGGCGTGAGGGGGTACGAGGCGGGTTGTGTTTGCTTGGGCGAGCGGCACCACAGCAAGCCCAAAGCAAGCCCGAACGTCATTTGAAACGGGCCGTACCACAGCGGGTATTCCACCAAGCTGTGTAAACCAATCACCAGCAACAGGCCCCATGCCATGCTGCGCCATGTGTCTTGCTCACGCCATGGTTGGCGTTGCCACACCCACCAAACCAGCGCGGCCAACAAGACCAACGCCAAAGGCAGGCCAAATTCGACCGCCAGATGAAGCGGCAGGTTGTGGGCGTTGTCGAGCATGTCGCAAAAGCGCATGCCGCTGTAGCCGCTCATGAAGTGGGCGTAGTCGGTTTCGCCCCATCCCCAGCCTTGCCAAGGGTGTTGGGCGATCAATTGCAACATGTTGGACCACAACACGCTGCGGCGCCCACATACACCATAGTCTTGGGCTTGCCCGGTTACCCGCAAAATCATGCTGGCGCCGTTGTGGCCGTTCATTTGCGCGGCAATCCAAGGCATGCATACAGACCAAAGTACCACCAAGGCAGGCGCGGCCAGCGCCATCCACAGCAAGGGGTTGCGATAGCGCTTGGAAAGTCGGCCTTCACGCCAAGCCCACAAGGCGGCCAAGCCTCCCACCACAAGCCATTGCACTGCGCCTGTGCGTGACACCGAGCAGGCCACACCCACCGCCAGCACATTGAGCACAAGGCCATAACCCACCATGTCTCGAGATGGCATAGGGCCCTGTTGGACACGCGCGGCCAACAATGCCAAGCACGTCACCAAGCCAATACTGGTGAGGCTTGCAAACTGGTTGCGCTGGCGCAAGTTGGCAAATGCGTCGCCAGGTACTGGCTGGTTGACCCAAGGCGACAACTCACGCGCGAAACCAAGATACTGCAACACAGCCAACACGCTGCTGATCACCGCCGCCAGCAAGAGGGCCTGCGCGACCCACCGCATCAAGTCGTTGCCAAGCCATGCGACATGCAAGCCCACGCGCACCATCAGACCCATGCTGACCAAGGCCGCCAGCAAGCCCAGTGTGAGCGCGTGGTCCACCACCGCCGGCACACGCAACAAGGCGCTAACCACCCAGCACGCCAAGGCCAACATCGGCAAGATGGTCGATCTAGACATGGTTTGCTGCAACAAAGGCATATCCAACACCAGCAAAGCCAAGCAGGCCACACACATCCAACTCAAGAGCAAAGGCATGACAGCCGTGGAGGGGCTGGCGGTGAATGGGTTGAGCCACGGCAAGGTGATGCATGCCATCAACAAGGTGTTGCGCATGATGCTTGGATAGGCCGTTGCAGAAGATGACATGGGTAGATTTTCCAACATGCCTGTGCCCATGAAAAAAGGCGCCGAAGCGCCTGCTTTCATGTGGAGTTGTGGCCTACTTGCAATCGCTGGGTAAATACTTGGTGTCCAACGCGTCATTGCCCACACTGACGCCCGCAAATGTCGCAGCACCTTTGCCAAGACAACGCCACATCACAGCGCCAGAGACAGCCGTGCTGGTTGCGGTGGGGGCGGGCAAACCAGACACCGTGCTCCCCGACTGTGTGTAAGGCACCAAGAGCACTGTTCCTGCACCTGCTGCTTTGCTGGTGGTGATGGTGATGGCCCCGGTGTCTTTGGCGATGGCAATGCTGTCAATGTTCTTGGTGGCGGCAGGCGACACATAGTCGGCTTGGTAACCACCCGCCACGTTGCCGCTGTTGACGACATCGAGTACGGTAGTTTTGGCTGCAGCTGCCAGCCCAAAGCCCTCGGCCACACGTGCACGCACCACATAGTCTTGATAAGCAGGCAGGGCCACGGAGGCCAAAATGCCAACGATAGCGATGACGATCATCAGCTCAATCAATGTGAAGCCTTTTTGGAGTCGGTGTTGCATACAAATCCTTGTCAATGCGGAGGATGAATGGGGTGTTGAACCATTCTAGAAAGGGCCAATGCACGGAGCGTTATGGCAGCAGTTCAAAAAAAAACGAGCGGTGAATGGACCGCTCGTTGTTATTAAAGCGCTGGGCGCTTAGCTTTGTTCAGCCTCGGGGACTGAACTCTTTTGCTGCATCCAACGACCCCAGAGCAGCACGATGGCAGCACCAGCAGCCGCAGACGTTAAGTGGAACCATTGGTTGTCATTTACGAAGTCTCGCAAGAGCACGTCGCTGGCCACCGTTTCTCCACCCACCCAACCAATCAATGCTGCACCCAAGGTGATGATGACTGGAAAGCGCTCCATCAGCTTGATCATCATGGAGCTGCCAAAGACCACCAAAGGGATGCTGATGGCCAAACCAATGATCAACAGCACTTGGTCGCCTTTGGCTGCAGCGGCTACGCCAATCACGTTGTCCAAGCTCATCACCAGGTCAGCAATCAAGATGGTGCGCACAGCCGTCATCAAGTTGGATTGCTCTTTGCCATCGTCTTCTCCTTCTTCTTCACCCGACAGCAGTTGTGCGCCAATCCACAACAGCAAGGCGCCACCAATGATTTGCAATCCTTGCAACTCCAGCAACCATGCAGCAATGATGGTGAGTCCGATACGTAAGACGACCGCAGCGCCAGAGCCGAACAGAATGGCCTTCTTTTGTTGCACAGGTGGCAAACCACGGGCGGCCAAGGCAATGACGACAGCGTTATCGCCAGACAAAAGAATGTTGATCCAAATGATTTTCAACAAGCCAACGACAAAGTCGGGGTTCTGAAAAGATTGAATAATGTCCATGCTTTGCTCCGTTGTTGTTCTATCGGTGAATCAAGGACTAAACCTTGTCACCGCTTTGTAAAGGGTCAAAGTGTAACGGGCCCGACACAGCGGGCCCGTTGGTAATACTGCTTATGCAGCAGGGTTACTTGAGCTGAGCTTTGAGCAACTTGCCCAACTCGGATGGATTGCGAGTGACGATGAAGCCACACTCTTCCATGATCGCGAGCTTGGCATCGGCCGTGTCCGCGCCGCCAGAGATCAACGCACCGGCGTGGCCCATGCGCTTGCCGGGAGGTGCGGTGACACCCGCGATGAAGCCCACGATGGGCTTTTTCATGTTGGCTTTGCACCAGCGGGCGGCATCGGCCTCGTCTGGTCCACCAATTTCACCGATCATGATGACGGCGTCGGTGTCTGGGTCGTCATTG
>CANFYL010000116.1 GCA_947451285.1 Comamonadaceae bacterium | reverse complement strand
CGCTTTCGCAACACCGTAACGTACCCACCAGCCAAGGGATTGAAGCTGCAACCAGCTTCTATCCCTTTTTTGTTTTTTAACTCCGAATTCCTATGAACGAGTTGGACTCTTTGGTCACCAGCGCACAGGCCTTGTTTGCACAAAGCGCTACCCCGGCTGATCTTGAAAACGCCAAGGCCCAGTTTTTGGGTAAATCAGGCCGCATCACCGAGTTGATGAAGGGCATGGCTGCCTTGAGCGTGGAAGAAAAAAAGTCGCGCGGTGCGGTCATCAACGTGGCCAAGCAAGCCATTGAGGCAGCGTTGAACGCACGCCGTCAAGCCTTGGCCGATGCTGAACTTGAAACCCAACTCAAAGCCGAAGCCCTGGACGTCACTTTGCCTGGGCGCATGCGCATGACAGGGGGTTTGCACCCTGTGTCCTTGACGCTTGAGCGCATCGAAGCCATTTTTGGTTCGATGGGTTTTGACGTGGCCCAGGGCCCTGAGATCGAAACCGACTGGTTCAACTTCACCGCACTCAACACACCGCAAGATCATCCGGCACGCTCCATGCACGACACCTTCTATGTCGAAGGTGGCAGCCCTGAGGCGCCCAACTTGTTGCGCACCCACACCAGTCCGATGCAAATCCGCCATGCGGTACAACATGTCAAGCGTTATCAAGCCTTGATGGATGCGGGGCAGGTCATGCCTGAAATTCGAGTCATTGCACCCGGTCGCACTTACCGTGTCGACAGTGACGCCACCCATTCACCCATGTTCCATCAATGCGAAGGTCTGTGGGTGGGCGAGAACGTGAGCTTCAAAGATCTCAAAGTTGTCTTCACCGACTTCTACCGCACCTTCTTCGAAACCGATGACTTGGTGCTTCGTTTCCGCCCCAGCTTTTTCCCATTCACCGAACCCAGCGCTGAGGTCGACATTCAGTTCGCCAGCGGGCCATTGGCCGGGCGTTGGCTGGAGGTCGCTGGCTCTGGCGAAGTCCATCCCAATGTCATTCGCAATATGGGTCTTGATCCTGAGCGCTACATTGGCTTTGCCTTTGGCATGGGCACCGATCGCTTGACCATGCTGCGTTACGGCGTCAGCGACTTGCGCCTGTTCTTTGATGGCGACATTCGCTTCTTGAGCCAGTTCCAGTAATTCGCCCACCGACACGAGATTCTCCATGCAATTTCCCGAATCCTGGTTGCGCGAATTCTGCAACCCTTCTCTCACAACCCAAGAGCTGGCCGACACTTTGACCATGGCAGGTCTTGAGGTGGAAGACCTTCAACCCGTGGCGCCGCCTTTCACCGGCATCGTGGTGGGTGAAATCAAAGAAGCCGTCCAACATCCCGATGCCGACCGCTTGCGCGTGTGCCAAGTTGACGTGGGGCAGGGCAGCTTGCTCAACATCGTGTGTGGTGCACCCAACGCGCGCGTGGGTATCAAAATTCCATGCGCCATGGTCGGCGCCGAGCTGCCCCCTGGCGAAGATGGCAAACCCTTCAAAATCAAAGTGGGCAAACTGCGAGGCGTGGAAAGCCAGGGCATGTTGTGCTCCGCCAAAGAACTCAAAATTACCGACGACCATGGCGGTTTGCTGGAGTTACCCTTTGACGCGCCCTTGGGGCAAAACATCCGCGAATACCTCCAGCTCGACGACACACTGCTCACCCTCAAGCTCACGCCCAATTTGGCGCATTGCTTGAGCGTCTATGGCATCGCACGCGAACTCTCTGCGCTGACGGGTGCGCCTTTGAAAGCGCCGAGCTTTCCAGCGGTCTCCGTCAGCAACCACGATCAATTGCCTGTCAAGATCAGCGCCCCCGATTTGTGTGGTCGCTTTTCCGGTCGTGTGGTGCGTGGCGTCAACACGCAAGCCCAAACGCCTGCATGGATGGTCGATCGTCTGACACGTTGTGGCCAACGCAGCGTCAGCCCCTTGGTCGACATCTCGAACTACGTGATGTTCGAACTGGGCCGTCCTTCGCATATTTTTGACCTCGAAAAAATCCACGGAGGCCTCGACGTGCGGTGGGGCAAAGTGGGCGAGTCGCTCAAACTCTTGAACGGCAACACCGTCACGCTCGACGACAAGGTAGGCGTCATTGCCGACGACACCCAAGTCGAATCGCTCGCAGGCATCATGGGTGGCGACGCCACCGCCGTGAGTGACACCACGCAAAACATTTACATCGAAGCGGCCTTCTGGTGGCCCTCGGCCATCACTGGCCGTTCACGTCGCTTCAACTTCAGCACTGACGCTGGGCATCGCTTCGAGCGCGGTGTGGATCCGCAACTCACCATTGAGCACATTGAGCGCATCACCCAACTGGTGATCGACATTTGCGGTACACCTCAGACCACCGTGGGGCCCGTGGTTGACCAACAAGTCAACATGCCTATGCCTCAATCGGTCACCTTGCGTGTGGCGCGAGCAGCCAAAGTCATTGGCATGCCATTGACGCAGCCACGTGTGGCAGACGCTTTGCGTGGCTTAGGGCTGTCGGTGAGCGAAGCCGAGGGAACTGTCACCGTGCAAGTCCCGTCCTACCGCTTTGACTTGCAGATTGAAGAAGACTTGATCGAAGAAGTCGCTCGCATGGTCGGCTACAACAACTTGCCCACCACACCACCACTTGCCCCCATCACTGCCAAAGTTCGCTTGGAGTCACAACGCAGTCCGCATGCTGTGCGTCGTCATTTGGCCGCTTTGGGTTACCAAGAAACCATCAACTTCAGCTTTGTCGAAGAGCGCTGGGAGCATGAGCTCGCAGGCAATGCCGACCCCATCAAACTGCTCAACCCTATCGCCAGTCAGATGAGCGTCATGCGCTCATCTTTGCTAGGGTCTTTGCTCAACGTCGTCAAGTTCAACGTCGACCGCAAGGCCAGCCGCGTGCGCGTGTTTGAGCTGGGCCGCGTGTTCAAAAAAGATCCGTCCGTCAAAGACACTGACACCACCGTGCAAGGCTTTGACCAACCCATGCATGTCGCAGGTGTGGTGTTTGGCAGCGTCGCACCCACGCAGTGGGGCAGCAAAGAGCAGGGCGTTGATTTCTTCGACGTCAAAGCTGATGTGCAAGCCTTGTTGGCACCTGAGCAGCCCAGTTTTGAGGTGGCAGAACATCCAGCTATGCATCCCGGGCGCTGCGCCAAGGTATCGCTCGGTGGCGTGGTCGTGGGCCATGTGGGCGAACTGCACCCACGCTGGCGGCAAAGTTGGGACTTGGCCCAAGCGCCAGTGATGTTTGAGCTCCAGCTCGACGCCGTGCTGAACCGTCGCGTCCCTGTTGCCAGAGCTGTGGCACGCTTTCCAGCGGTGGAGCGCGACATTGCTGTGATCGTCAAAGAAAGTGTCACGCACGCCGCCCTCATGGCTGCCGTGCATGCGGCCCCCACACAAGGCTTGTTGCGCCAGGCCGTGTTGTTTGATGTGTACCGACCCAAGACGGAAAGCGCAGGCATGGCCTTGGACGAGAAAAGTCTGGCTGTGCGTTTGACTCTTAACAGTGACGAAGCCACTTTGAACGATGTACAAATTGATTCAGTGGTTCACGCCGTTGTTGCGCATTTGACGACACAACTCTCCGCGCGCTTGCGCGCTTGACGCATCTCCACTTAAAGTAAGACCCTTATGGAACTTTCATTTGAGAGCCTCGAATCCCCAGCGTTGACCAAAGCTCAGTTGGCCGATTTGCTGTTTGAGCAAATTGGTCTTAACAAGCGTGAGTCCAAGGACATGATCGATGCTTTTTTCGACCTCATCGCGCAAAGCTTGGTCGATGGGACAGACGTCAAAATCTCCAGCTTTGGTAATTTTCAAATTCGAACCAAGGCACCACGACCCGGCAGAAATCCACGCACCGGTGAAGCAATTCCCATTCAAGCGCGCCGAGCCGTGACATTTCACGCCAGTCACAAGCTAAAAGAGCAAATCCAAGGCGATTCAAGCCTTAAATCTGACGCATAAATTTCACACTGTGGGTAAGGCCATACTTTTTTGTTCTTGAAACGAAAATAGTGACAACACGAAGGCCATCTTCGTGTAACCTCTGCGCTCCCTTTTACAAGTGTCTGATTTCATGGAGAAATCCATTCTTCCTTCCATTCCAGCCAAACGTTACTTCACCATTGGCGAAGTGAGCGATTTGTGCGGCGTCAAGCCGCACGTGTTGCGCTATTGGGAGCAGGAATTCACGCAATTGCGACCGATGAAACGGCGCGGGAATCGTCGCTATTACCAGCACCATGAAGTGCTGATGATTCGTCGGATTCGTGACCTCTTGTATGACCAAGGTTTCACCATCAGTGGCGCACGCAACAAACTCCAAGAACTGGTCCAGCATGATCGCGACAAACGTCGCATCAGTGGGGATTTGTTGGATGAGGCCTTACATGATGATG
>CANFYL010000115.1 GCA_947451285.1 Comamonadaceae bacterium | reverse complement strand
CCAGTGGATCTTGGCTCAATAAAAACGAAATAGGACATAGGGGATCAAGATGACAACACTTCGAAAGTTACTCACCACCTGCCTGCTGCTTGTCGGCATGGGGGCTGCAGCCACGGCGTGGGCGGCAGACAACAACTTGCCCAACTTGGGTCAAGAAAACAACAAAACAGTCGTGGCCAAAGCCGCCTTGAAAAAGGATGCAGTGTGTACCGGTTGCCACGACGAAAGCGAAACAGCGCCTGTGTTGTCGCTCTACCAAACCAAGCACGGTGTGCGCGGTGATGTGCGCACCCCCACTTGCCAGTCTTGCCACGGCGAGAGCGACAAGCACGTCAAGGGCGACCCCAAAGTCAAAGGCCGCGCCGCACCGGATGTGGTGTTCAAAAAAGGCGTGTATGCCCAAACCGGCGACAAAGAACGTTCTGAGCAATGCTTGACTTGTCATAAAGGCACCAAGCGCAGCAACTGGGACGGCGCCCAACACCAAAACAACGGTGTGGCGTGTAACAGCTGCCACCAAGTGCACAAGCCCGCCGACAAAGTGTTGAGCAAAAAAACCCAAACCGAAGTCTGCTACACCTGCCACAAAGACCAACGTGCTGACAGCAAAAAGCTGTCGCACCACCCGATCGAAGAGGGCAAAGTGGCTTGCTCAGATTGCCACAACCCACACGGTTCTACCGGACCTAAGCAGCTCAAGAAAAACACAGTGACAGAAACCTGTTACCAGTGTCATGCTGAAAAACGCGGTCCCTTTTTGTGGGAGCACCAGCCTGTCACCGAAGACTGCACCAATTGCCACTCTCCACATGGCTCCAATGTTGCGCCACTGCTCAAATCGCGTGCGCCATTCTTGTGTCAAGAGTGCCATGACGGCCCACACAACAGCAAAGCGCCTTATGGCCCCTTGGTGGGCGGTATCCAAAACGGATTGACAGGGACCACCACGGCGCCTGCAAACCCCAACTCAAGCGCAACGGCACGGGCCTGCCAGAACTGTCACGTGATGGTGCACGGTTCGAACAGTCCTGCTGGTGCCTACTTACACCGCTAGGCTGATTGGAGAAGATCATGACAAAACATAGCAACGTGAATTTCACACGCAGTGTGGTGGCCATCGCAGCGCAAGCTGCCTTGGTGGCCCTCGTGTTTAGCCCTCTCTCGGCCATGGCCGAGGACAACGAAGAAGTGACAGCCCTGACCCGTCCCACCAATTCGATCGAGTTGGGTGTGATCAAAAGCTCTGCCGACTCCGGCAAATTTGGTGAGTACAACGGCTTGGAAAAATCAAACGCCAAGGGGTTGGCCAATATCAACATCCGTGGCGGTGACTCTTATGGTCAAGATGAGGGCACCAAACGCTGGAGCGTGATCGGCACCGAGTTAGGCACCAGCGCCCGTGAGTTGGGTTTAAAGATGGAAGATCAAGGTGCTTGGAAACTCGGTTTCAAGTACGACGAGCTCACCCACCAGTTTGGCAACTCTTACCAAACCCCTTTTTTAGGTGACATGGGAAGCAACAACTTCACCTTGCCCACTTCATTTGATTTGATCAATGCCACGGCAAAAACCGGCAGTAACTCGCAACTGGTTGGCACGCGCAATATGTCGACTGCTCAGCAAGCGGCCTTTCAATCGGTGAATGTGTCGTCGACACGAAAAAACTCCACCTTCAACACGGGCTTCAATGTTGACAGCCGCTGGAGCGTCGAGTTTGATTACAACCGATTGGAACAAAGCGGCGCCAAGCTGATGGGGGCGGCATCTTCTGGGGCATCCACTGGAACTGGTGCTGCGGGTACATGGCAAAAAGAAGCCATGTTCACTTTGATGAATCCGACCAATTACACAACCGACACCTTCAATTTGGCGCTTAACTGGGCCGGTGACAAGTCGTACATGACGATGTCGTATTTCGGCTCGTACTTCCGGGATGGCTACAACAGTGTGTCTTTTGTGAGCCCTGTCGGCACGGGCAGTGCAACCACGGGCCTGATCACCACCACATTAGCGGGGGGTTATCAGCCCAACACGATGAGCACCATGCCGGGCAATAACTTTGGACAAATCAATTTGAATGGCGGCACCGAGTTGCGGCCGGGTACCAAGTTGGTCTTGGGTTATTCACAAGGCGTGAACACGCAAAACGACAATTATTTGACCGATTTGATGCAGACCGGTGGCCTGCCGCAAACCTCGTTACGGGGTCATGTGAACACCCGGAACCTGCATGCGAAATTGACCGAGAAATATTCAAAAGACTTGTCACTCAGCTTGGCCTTCAAGAGCAATGAACGTGATAACCAGTCCACATCCAATGTCTATAAGTTCATTGACTTGGGTGCGGTCAACCGCATGGCCATCAACACGCCGCTGAGTCACCGCAAAAATAACACCGAAATGTCGGCGGACTACCGCCTCGACAGCAAGCAAAACCTGCGTGCAAGTTGGGACATTGAGCAAGTGTCACGCTGGTGCAACAACGTCGCTGGTTATGGTGTGCCTGGCGACTTGGCCATCGGAGCTTACTCACCAGCAGGTGCCAACTGCGCCGTGGTACCGCACAGCCGGGATGACAAAACAGCATTCACCTATCGACTCAAAGCCTCGGATGACATGAGCTTTAACGTGGGCTACTTGCACGCTCACCGTGTAGCCAACTTTGACCACAACGCCATCACGCCTCTTGGAACATCCAAAGGTGTCAATGTGTTGGGCACGGTCAATGCGGCTGACTACCCGGGTTATGTGTCGTTCTTCTCGGCTTCGCGTGACCAAGACCAGCTGAAAGTCGGCGCCAACTGGCAAGCCAGCGAATTGGTCAACATGACCTTGTCGGGCCGCTACAGCGATGAAAAGTATTTGGACAACCCATTAGGCGTTCAAAACGGCCACACCTCGGGCTTGAACTTTGATTCGACCTACAGCTATTCCGACAATGGCTCAGCCACGGTGTACTTGACCCGTCAAACGCGCACACGCAACATGCTTTCTGGCGCCTCAGGCGCAACACCGGCAGCAGTCAACACGGGCTTCACCTACTTGAGTTTGGTGGCACCGACCAATATTTACAGCAACAAGCTCAGCGACCAAGACCAAACGATTGGCATGAACGCCAAGCGCACGGGCATGATGGGGGGCAAGTTCGAGTTGGTGGCTGACCTTTCGCTCACAGTGGGACGCACGCAGTACAACACCGATGTGCCTTACTTGTCGACATGCGCGGCAGCCGCCACGCTGTCGTGTGGTGATACGCCAGAGATCTACAGCCGAATCACCGTATTCAAGCTGCGCGGCAGCTACAAGATCGACAAATCGAGCACCGTCACCGTGGGTTATTGGAGCCAACACCTGACCTCCAATGACTACTTCTACAACGGCTTGCAAACGGGTTACACCTCGTCCTCGTTGCTGCCCACCAATCAAAACTCGGGCAGCTATTCTGTGAATGCGATTGCTGCGAGCTTTACCCATAACTTCTGATCCACAAATCAAGTAACAAATTGTGTGTGATGAGTTTGCGAGGTCAGCAATGACCTTGCTTTTTTCAATTCAGCAGATCGGATGGTCAAGATGGACAAGCAAGAACCCGGCTTCTTCAAGCGCATGTGGTGTGTTTTGAAAAAACCCAGCGCCAAGTATTCGTTGATTGGCATTGCCGGCACTTCGTTTGTGGCGGGCATTCTCTTTTGGGGCGGCTTCAACACCGGCATGGAGATGACCAACACTTTGGAGTTTTGCACCACCTGCCATGAGATGCGTGACACGGTGTACCAAGAGTACAAGGAGACCATTCACTACAGCAACCGCACAGGCGTGCGCGCCATTTGCTCAGACTGCCACGTGCCCAAAGACTGGGTGCACAAGATGATTCGCAAGTCCAAAGCCAGTTTTGAAGTGTGGGGCAAGATCACCGGCAGCATTGACACCAAAGAAAAGTTCGAGGCCAAGCGCATGGAGTTGGCCGGGCACGAATGGGAGCGCATGAAAGAGAGCAACTCGCGCGAATGCCGCAATTGCCACAGCTTTGAGGCCATGAGCCCTGAGTTGCAAAAGCAAACGCCTTACAGAAAGCACATGAAGGCCAAAGAAGAGGGCAAAACCTGCATCGACTGCCACAAGGGCATTGCACACCAGTTGCCCAAAGAGTATGAAGATCCAGACGATTGATCTTCGAGCTTGCAGCGCCTCTTGGGGCGCTGCCCATGCAAAAAGGCCGATGTATGCATCGGCCTTTTTTGTCGATGCGTGGCCTCAGTTCAGTGTCGTCCCAGACCAATAGGCTCCGGTGCATTCATGGTGATGCGCGTGAACAAGCGGTCATACAGGGGCTCGCGCGGGTATTTGCCGGTGAGTGGGTCGCAGTGGGTGGCAAAGGCGGTGTCGAGTTTTTTCCAATCCGCATCGCTCAATACTTTGAGCGCTTCAGGAATGACCACCGTCTCTTCCATGTGCATGTGCTGCATGT
>CANFYL010000114.1 GCA_947451285.1 Comamonadaceae bacterium | reverse complement strand
AAGGAATACAACATGCCGGCCATCAGGCCACCAAAAAGTGCTTCAAGGAAAAATGCCATGTTCTTGTCCTCAGTGTGAAGTGCCGAGGTAGGCGCGGATCACCTCCTCGTTGTTGCGCACGTCATAGGGCGCACCGTCGCCAATTTTTTTACCGTAGTCGAGCACCACCACACGGTCAGAGATATCCATTACCACGCCCATGTCGTGTTCAATCAAAACAATCGTGGTACCAAACTCTTCGTTCACGTCCAAGATGAAGCGGCACATGTCTTGTTTTTCTTCGACGTTCATGCCGGCCATGGGCTCGTCGAGCAGCAGCACCTGCGGCTCCATGGCCAAGGCACGGCCTAAGTCGACACGCTTTTGCAACCCGTAGGGCAGTTGTCCCACAGGCGTTTTGCGGTGGGCTTGAATTTCAAGGAAGTCGATGATGTGTTCGACAAATTCCCGGTGCGCTTCTTCTTCACGTTGTGCGGGCCCAATGCGCAAGGCCTGCATGAACAGGTTGCTTTTGATGCGCAGGTTGCGCCCGGTCATGATGTTGTCGATGACGCTCATGCCCTTGAACAGAGCCAAGTTTTGGAAGGTGCGTGCAATGCCCATCTCGGCCACTTGACGGCTGTCCATGTGGTCAAAGGTTTGCCCACGGAAGGTGATCGAGCCTTCGGATGGGGTGTAGACGCCGTTGATGCAGTTGAGCATGGAGCTCTTGCCCGCACCGTTGGGGCCGATGATGGCGCGCACCTCGTGCTCGCGCACGTTGAAGGAGATGTCGGTCAACGCTTTGACGCCGCCAAAGCGCAGGCTGATGTTTTTGACGTCCAGGATGACGTCGCCAATTTTTTTGGCATCCACGTCGGTGTGGCTCATGCGGCTCTCCCAATGGGGGCAAAGGTTTTAGCGTCCGAGATCTTGAGCGTGGCACTCACGCTGCCAGTGCGGCCGTCTTCAAATTTGACTTGTGTTTCGATGTACTGCTCGGTGGCGCCGCCATACAGGGCTGTCACCAAGGCGGCGTATTTTTCTGCGATGAAGCCACGGCGGACTTTGTTGGTTCGGGTCAACTCGCCATCGTCGGCATCGAGCTCTTTGTGGAGCACCAAAAAGCGGCTGACTTGGCTGCCCGCCAAGAGCTCATCAGCAGCGAGATCGGCGTTGACTTTTTCCACGCATTCTTTGATCAAACCATACACCTCTGGCTTTTGCGCCAAGTCGGTATAGCCCGCGTAGGGCAAGTTCATGCGCTCAGCCCAGTTGCCCACTGCATCGACATCGATGTTGACCATCACGCACACTTTGTCGCGCTGATCGCCGTAGGCCACCACTTCTTTGATGTGTGGAAAAAACTTGAGCTTGTTCTCGACGTACTTGGGCGCGAACATGGCGCCGTCGTTGGCGCCACCCTTGATGCGGCCCACGTCTTTGACTCGGTCGATGATTTTCAAATGGCCATGCGCGTCCAAGAACCCGGCATCGCTGGTGTGGTACCAGCCATCGGCGGTAAGGACTTCTGCGGTGGCCTCTGGATTTTTGTAATAGCCTTTGAGCAAGCCAGCGGACTTGACCAAGATTTCGCCGTTGTCGGCCACCTTGATTTCCACGCCTGCGCAGGGCACACCCACAGTGTCTGCACGCGCTTCGTGGTCGGGCTGCAAGCACACGAACACCGCGGTCTCTGTGGAGCCATACAGCTGCTTCAAGTTCACGCCAATGGCGCGGTAGAAGCTGAACAAGTCGGGGCCAATCGCCTCGCCTGCGGTGTAGGCCACACGCACGCGGCTCATGCCTAAGTTGTTGCGTAAGGGGCCGTAGACCAAGAAGTTGCCCAGGGTGTAGAGGACACTACCGAGCAAGCCAATGGATTTGCCATCCATTTTGGTAGGTCCATATTTGCGCGCCACATCCATGAAGTAATGGAACATGTGGCGCTTGAGGTTGCCAGCATCTTCCATGCGAATCATCACGCTGGTGAGCAAGCCCTCAAACACCCTTGGAGGTGCAAAGTAATAGGTCGGGCCCACCTCTTTTAAGTCAATGGTCACGGTGGCCGCCGACTCCGGGCAGTTCACCACATAGCCGCAGTACAGCCACTGGGCGTAGCTGAAGATGTTTTGACCAATCCAAGCCGGAGGCAGATAGGCCAACACGTCTTCGCTGGCGGTGAGGTGGTCAAACTGGGCGCCCGCTTCTGCACGGTTGATGAGCGAGTTGTGGGTGTGGACCACGCCCTTGGGATTGCCGGTGGTGCCCGAGGTGAAAAACATGGCCCCCACATCATCGGTGTGGGCCTTATCGATCTCGGCACGGAAAAACTCAGGATGCAACTTGGTAAAGACTGCGCCTGCGGCCAAGAGTTCTTCCAACGAACCCAGCCCAGGCTCATCGTATTTGCGCAAGCCACGTGGATCGTCGAAATAAATATGGCTGATTTGTGGGCAACGGTCGCGAATTTCGAGCAGCTTGTCGACCTGCTCTTGATCTTCCACCACACAAAAGCGCACTTCCGCATTGTTGAGAGGGAACACGCATTCGGCGCCCACCGCATCTTGGTAGAGCGGCACAGGAATGGCGCCCAGCGATTGCGCCGCCAACATGGTGGCGTACAGGCGAGGACGGTTGGAGCCAATCACCACCAAGTGCTCATCTCTTTTCAACCCGGCTTGGTGCAGGCCACAGGCCATATGCTCCACCATTTGCGCCAGCTCGGCCCAATGGATGGTTTGCCAAATGCCGTACTCTTTCTCGCGCATGGCGGGCGCATGAGGGCGCTCGCTCGCGTGCTTGAGCAACAGTTTGGGGAACGTGGTCTGCATGTCGAGTCCTTGCTTGAACGTGCTGGGTCGCCTGAAAAACTCTCCGCCGGATGCGCGGTAAGTAGTCTCTTGGCCGGCATCGTAGGACTTGGTTTGACGCCAAGTTGTCGTTTCAACGACAATTCAGGGAAGACCCCTAGCAGGACTTACCCGAGCCTGACGGGCCCCATTTTTGAATGTCTATGGCACAAGCACCCAGCGTCTATCAGCGTCGTCGCGCACCCAGTGCCGCAGAGTTGCGACAAATTCCATGGCTGAACTTACTCACAGCCGAGGAGCGCGCCCGCATCGTGCCGCACTTGGTGGTGAGCGACCCACAGAGTGGTGACCACGTATGCCGCATGGGTCGTCCCGTGACGTTTTGGTTTGGCGTAATCGACGGCTTGCTCAAGATGAGCACCGACAGCGCCAGCGGGCGCACCATCACCTACACCGGGATACCGCCCGGAGGCTGGTTTGGCGAGGGCACGGCCATCAAACGAGAGCCGTACCGCTACAACATCATGGCCTTGCGCCGCAGCGTGGTGGCAGGTTTACCGATTGACGACTTCCATTGGCTGCTGGACCACTCGATTGGTTTCAATCGCTTTGTGATGAACCAGCTCAATGAGCGCTTGGCGCAATTCATTGAAGCCCGCGAAATTGACCGCTCCAACAACCCCGATGTGCGTGTAGCACGCAACTTGGCCGCGCTGTTTAACCCGGCCTTGTTTCCCGGGGTCGGCGAGATGCTGCGCATCACGCAACAAGAGCTGGCATATTTGGTGGGGCTGTCGCGCCAGCGTGTGAATGTGGCGCTCAACACCTTAGAACAACAAGGCGCTATCCGTATCGAGTACGGCGGCATGCGCGTGCTCGACCTCCGCGCGCTGCGTGCTTACGGCACGACTGGCTAAACTCCCCTGCTCTATGCCTGACCAACCCCTACCTGACGCATCCACCGACCTCGTTCGCCTGAACAAACGCATGGCCGAACTGGGGCTATGCTCGCGCCGCGAAGCCGATGCGTGGATTGAACAAGGTTGGGTGCTGGTCAATGGCCAGCCGGCCCCCATGGGCGTGAAGGTGAGCCCCGCAGACCGGGTCGAGATCGACCCGCGCGCCAAAGGCCACCAAAGTACACAAGTGACGATTCTTTTGCACAAGCCCATGGGCTATGTGAGTGGGCAAGCCGAAGACGGTCATGAGCCTGCCATCACACTGATTCACGGGCGCAGCCACTGGCGTGAAGACACCTCGAAGAACCGCATCCAGCCCAGTCAATTGCGCGGCTTGGCCCCAGCGGGTCGGCTGGACATTGACTCGGTGGGCCTGCTGGTGCTGACCCAAGATGGGCGCGTGGCACGTCAGCTGATAGGCGAAGACAGCCACATGGAAAAAGAGTATTTGGTGCGTGTCACCTACCAAGGTGAAGCCCTGAATGTGCAAAAGGTGTTTCCACGTGAACAGCTCGCGCGCCTGCGCCATGGCCTGAGCCTCGATGGCAAGCCTTTGAAACCGGCCCAAGTGGAATGGCAAAACCCCGAGCAGCTGCGCTTTGTGCTGACCGAGGGCAAAAAACGCCAAATCCGCCGCATGTGTGAAATGGTTGGCCTGCATGTCGTTGGCTTAAAACGTGTACGTATCGGCAGCGTGAATTTAGGTAAATTACCCGTTGGACAATGGCGTTACCTGCGCCCAGAAGAGCGTTT
>CANFYL010000113.1 GCA_947451285.1 Comamonadaceae bacterium | reverse complement strand
GCGCCAAATCTTTGCCCATGGACTTGGTCAAACCCACCACCGCAGCTTTGGAGGTGGCGTAGGCCGATAAATTTTGCGGCCCTTCGTTGGCCGTCACCGAGGCCATGTTGACGATGCGCCCCCAGCCCCTTGCAATCAGGTGCGCACAGGCCGCTCGGTTGACCAAAAACGTTCCGCGTAGGTTGACTTGCATCACGCGGTCCCAGGCTTCGGGCGTGGTTTGCCAAAACGGGCCGTTCGGCCCCACGATGCCCGCCGCGTTGACGACGATGTCGAGTTGGCCAAAGTGCGCCAAGGCTTGGCTCAAGGCTTGGTCGATCGATTCAGGGTGGGTCACGTCTACGTGTTGCACCAAGCCGGCTGCGCCAAGCTGCTCGCGGCAAGCGTTCAGTTTGGCGGTGTCAATGTCCCACACGATCACCTTGGCGTGCTCACTCACCAAACGATGCACCACGGCGCGGCCAATGCCGGACGCCCCGCCTGTGACCAAAGCCACCTTGTCTGAGAATCGTTGCGCCAACATATTGCAGGTTCTTTGTGTGAGGTAAATGTCCAACTATGCATGAGGAGGCATATCTGCCAAAATAATTTTTTGGTATCAACCATACGAATAAATAGATAACTCAGGGAACTTTGTATGGCTTCAGACTGGACGCACCGTTTACGCCTGCGTAATTTGCAAATGCTCCTGAGCTTGGCGCAGACGCGCAACATGAGCCATTCGGCCCAAGCTTTGCATACCACCCAACCCGGCCTGTCGAAATGGTTGAAAGAGTTGGAAGCTGATGTGGGCTTGCCCTTGTTTGAGCGTCATGCGCGCGGCATTCACCCCACCCCCTATGGTGAGGCCTTGATTGCCCATGCCCGGCGCATCGAAGCCCACCTTGACACGGCCCGCGAGGACTTGTTTCGCATGCGCGATGAGGGGAGTGGCTTGGTGACGATTGGCTTTGCTGGCGCCTCCTCGCTGGACACCGTGCCCATGGCGGTGTTGAAAATCGTCGAGCAATTGCCCAAGGTCCATGTCCGTTTGCTGGAAAACAAAATTGCGTCCTTGATGGCCGACCTGAGTGAGGGCGTGCTCGACATTGTGGTGGGCCCGTCCGACATGGTGTCGCAAG
This sequence comes from Comamonadaceae bacterium, assembly GCA_947451285.1. GTDB lineage: Bacteria > Pseudomonadota > Gammaproteobacteria > Burkholderiales > Burkholderiaceae_C > Limnohabitans. Next base: position 3,392 of record CANFYL010000113.1, on the reverse strand, counting down.
ATCCCTCCATTTGCTCAGAGGTCTTGTATGTGGAGCCGATCTATTTGGTGGTGCGTGCTCACCATCCTTTGTTGGCGATTGCCCAGCCCACTTGGGCTGACGTGTTGGCCTATCCCTGGGCTTTGTGGGCCAAGGGAACGCCTGTGAGAACGGCGTTTGACAAAGCCTTGTCCAACGCGGGACAGACGCCTCCGCCTCGTTACATCGAGTCCAACTCCGCCACGCTGACCACCACCTTGTTGATCCACAGCGACATGGTGGGGGTGGCCTCACAAAGGCCTGCTTTACGCTACAGCCGCATGAACATTTTGTCGATCGTGCCGATTGAACTCTCGGTATTTGGCTCGGTCACCATGTATTGGCGACAAGATGTGATGGACCGCCAGGCCGTTCAAACCTCTTTGATGGCCGTGCGTCAGGTGGTCAAAGAGTTTTCGCCGCAGCCTTGAGCTCGCCCACGTCGCTCGCCTCACCTTGTGCGGCTTGGTCGATCTTCTCCATATTGCCCAAGAGTTTGAGCAAATAGTGCAGCGTGTGCGTCAAGTCACCGGTAGAAAAGTCGGTCAACGCAGCCTCGTAATACGCTCGGATTTTGGGTTGTGCGTCTTGTTGCCACACCCTGCGCCCGTGTGCGCTCATGGTCACCAGCTTGGCGCGGCGGTCGCGTGCATCGGCCAGCAATTTGAGGTGGCCGTCACGTTCCATGCGGCTGAGCAAGCCCGAGAGGTTTTGCCGACTCACCATCAGGTAACGCGCCAAATCGCCCACGCTCATGCCGCCTTGGGCTTCGGGCCGCGACAGCGCGCCTAGCACCGCCCATTGCTGAGTGGTCAGGCCTTCGTCCTCGACGGCGCGGGTGCCCGTTTTATGCAACATATTGGTACATTGGTAGAGCTTGAAAAACAAGCGGTTTGCCAACTCCATACGTGCGACATCGGATTTTTCAGGGTAAACCATAGTATTTGAGGCCTTCAAAATGCTTGCGTGTCGAAACCAAGTAGGCGTAATATACGTCAATACATTGACATATTGCAAACATATTCTGCAACACGTCGACCCAGCATAACCCCCTGATTCAATGGAGTTCCCCATGCAAAGAATGAAAAACAAAACCGTTGTTGTCACTGGAGGCGGCGGCGGCATTGGCGGCGCCACTTGCCAGCGCATGGCCCAAGAGGGCGCGAAAGTGGCGGTGTTTGACATGAACTTAGAAGCGGCCCAAAAAGTAGCCGATGCCATCACCGCCGCAGGCGGCCACGCGGCGGCCTTCAAGTGCGACATCACCGACCGCGCTGCAGTCGACGCTGCGGTAGTCGCTACCGAAGCACAACTTGGCCCCATCGACGTGTTGGTCAACAACGCCGGCTGGGACGTGTTCAAGCCCTTCACCAAAACCACGCCCGACCAGTGGGAGCGTTTGATCGCCATCAATTTGACCGGCGCCCTGCACATGCACCACGCGGTGTTGCCTGGCATGGCCGCGCGCAAGAGTGGGCGCATTGTCAACATCTCGTCTGACGCGGCACGCGTGGGCTCATCGGGCGAGGCCGTGTACGCCGCTTGCAAAGGCGGCTTGGTGGCGTTCTCCAAAACCATTGCGCGTGAGCACGCACGCCACGGCATCACCGTCAACGTGGTGTGCCCCGGCCCCACCGACACCGCCTTGTTTGCCGACTACAAAGAAGGCGCGGGCAACCCCGAAAAATTGATGGAAGCCTTCACCCGCGCTATTCCGCTGGGTCGCATTGGCCAGCCGCAAGACCTGCCCGGCGCGATTGCATTTTTTGCCAGCGACGACGCGGCCTTCATCACCGGCCAAGTGCTCAGCGTTTCGGGCGGCTTGACCATGAACGGCTGAGCCCACGGCACCCCAACCTGAGCGCACGCAATCTGCTTCCCCCTATTCAGAAAGACCCCCATGAACTTTGAAGACATCCTGTACGAAAACCGCAACGGCGTGGCCTGGATCACCATCAACCGCCCCGACAAGATGAACGCCTTTCGCGGCACCACTTGCGACGAACTCATCAAGGCCTTGAACAAAGCCGGTTACGACCGCGACATCGGCGCGATTGTGTTGGCAGGAGCGGGCGACCGCGCCTTTTGCACCGGCGGCGACCAAAGCGCCCACGACGGCAACTACGACGGGCGCGGCACCATTGGCTTGCCCATGGAAGAACTGCACGACGCCATCCGCAACGTGCCCAAGCCCGTCATTGCCCGCGTGCAAGGCTTCGCCATTGGCGGCGGCAATGTGCTGTGCACGATTTGCGACCTCACCATTTGCTCTGACAAAGCCATCTTCGGCCAAGTCGGTCCCAAGATGGGTTCGGTCGATCCCGGCTACGGCACCGCCTTTTTGGCGCGTGTGGTGGGCGAGAAAAAAGCCCGCGAAATTTGGTACCTCAACAAGCGCTACTCCGGCCAAGAAGCGGTCGACATGGGCCTGGCCAACATCTGCGTGCCGCATGACCAGCTCGACGCCACGGTGCAAGAGTGGGGCGAGACCATTTGCGAACGCAGCCCCACCGCCATTGCCATTGCCAAGCGCAGCTTCAACATGGACACCGCCCACCAATCGGGCATTGCCGGCATGGGCATGTACGCGCTCAAGCTCTACTACGACACCGAAGAGTCACGCGAAGGCGTGAAAGCCTTGAGTGAAAAGCGCAAGCCCGATTTCCGCAAATACGCCAAATAAGCAAAATAAGCCAAGCCCCTGCTCGGAGATTACCTGATGAACCCCAATCCCTACATCGACGACGACCTGCAAGCCTTGGCCGACACCGCGCGTCGCTTTGCCGACGCGCGCGTCAAGCCCGGCTTTCAAGAGCGCGACCAAACCCGCGTGCTCGACCGCGCTTTGCTGCGTGAAATGGGCGAGTTGGGTTTCATCTGCCCCGAACTGCCCGAAGCCTTTGGCGGTTTGGGGATGGGCTGCTTGGCCGCTGGCGTGATCCACGAAGAAATTGCCCGCGCTGACCTGAGCTTTTCCTACCTCAACCTGTTGGCCTCGCTGAACGGCCACATTCTGTGTAAGTACGGCAACCCCGAGGTGGTGGGCCCGTGGCTGAAAAAACTCACCCAAGGCGAGGCCATTTGCGCCATTGCCCTGACCGAGCCGCGCGGCGGCTCAGACGCCGCCAACCTGCGTTTGCGCATCGAGCGCGACGGCGATTTTTACGTCATCAATGGCGAGAAAACCTCCATCTCTGCCGCTGACCAAGCCGACATCACCGTGGTGTTTGGCCGCACCGGCAGCACCGAAGACGGTGCGCATGGCGTGACCGCTTTGTTGGTGCCCATGGACACCCCGGGCTTGACCACCAACCGCTTTGACTGCCATGGCCAGCGTGCCATTGGCCGTGGCTCGATCTTTTTTGAAAACGTGC
>CANFYL010000112.1 GCA_947451285.1 Comamonadaceae bacterium | reverse complement strand
TCCCACCACCACGGCGCTGGGCAGACTGATGTCCATGCTGCGAAGTTTGAAGTCTTCGATCTGGTGGGTCTTGCCTTTGGCCATTCTTCTGGTGGTGGGCTATCTGTTGGAACCCTTTGTCGCGGCTTGGGTCGATGCCGTGAGACCCCCGTCTGCGCCAGCGCCACGGACATCAAACCCTGCGGTAAGCCTCGTTGCCCAAGAGACTGTATCCAACGCCAGCGCCATACGTGCGGAAACAACGGCACCCCCAGTGGTTGCTACCCCAACGTCAGCTACTGGCTTGACCTGTACCTACAGCGCAGACAGCTTGGTGCCACTCTCGGCTGTTGAAGCCTACAAAGCGGGCAATTATGTTTATGTCATGAGTGAGGCTGCGGCCAAGGTCTGTGTGGTCGACGGCGACAAACAAGTCACATTGCTCCAACTCAAACCCGGCGAGGGGCGCAGCGTATATGGACCGGCACCTTGGCAGGTCTCGGGTGAGCAACTCTTCAAAGTTCAAATTTATTTTCAAGGTCGACGCTTGGCCATTCCTGAGGGTGGCGCTCAACACTTCAGCTTGATTGAAAAACCTTTGACGCGGTGACGTCTTGACATACAGCCCTCTGCCAACGCCTCAGCCCGTGCGCACCACACGCCCCGGATTCAAGATGCCTTGTGGATCGAGGGCTTGTTTGATCTGGCGCATCAGCCCCAATGCGGTGGCGTCTTTGTAGTCGGGCAGGGTGTCCACTTTCAAACCACCCACGCCGTGTTCGGCCGAGATGGAGCCACCAAAACGTTTGACCGTGTCGTACACCAGCGTGTTCACACGGTCCTCTTGGGTTCTTAAAAACTCGGCGTTGTCACTGCCTTCGGGCGCTTGGACGTTGTAGTGCAAATTGCCATCGCCCAAGTGGCCAAAGTTCACCAAACGCACGCCAGTAATTTCTTTTTCCATCAAGGCATCGGTCTGGGCCACAAACTCAGGAATGGCGGACACGGGCAGCGAAATGTCGTGTTTGATGTTCAGGCCCTCTTCGGCCTGCGCCAGCGTGATGCTCTCGCGGATGTGCCACAGATTGCGGGCTTGCGACAGGCTCTCGGCCACCACCGCATCGCTCACACAGCCGCGTTCAAAGGCCAGCTCCAACACATGCTCAAAGCGTTCGCGTGCGTGCGCTTCAGACTCGGTGTCCGAGTTTTCCAGCAACACGCAATAGGGCGTGTCTTGCCACAGCGGCACCCGCAGTTGGGGGTAATGCTTGTCCACCAGGCTCAGGGCAAATTGGCCCATCATCTCGAAGCCGGTCAAACCGGCACCCAAGTGCTGGTGCGCCAAGCCCAGCAGTTGCACCGCATGCGCCACCGAAGGCACAGCTGCCCAAGCGGTGAGTTTGGCGGCAGGCAATGGGTAGAGCTTCATGGTGGCGGCGGTGATGATGCCCAGCGTGCCCTCGCTGCCAATCATCAGGTTGCGCAAGTCGTAGCCGGTGTTGTCTTTGCGCAGCCCGCTTAAGCCGTGCCAAATCTCGCCTTGCGCGCTGACCACTTCAAGCCCCAAGCACAACTCTCGCGTGTTGCCATAGCGCACCACCTGGGTCCCGCCTGCATTCGTGCCCAAATTGCCGCCAATCGTGCAACTGCCCTCAGAGCCCAAGCTCAAGGGGAACAAAAAGCCGGCTTGCTCCGCCGTGTGTTGCAGGTTTTGCAACACACACCCCGCCTCCACCGTGATGGCCAAATTGGCTGCATCGAGGTGGCGCACCGCGTTCATGCGTTGCAAGCTCAGCAGCACCTGGGTGCCTGAGTCGTCCGGGACCGAACCCACCACCAAGCCCGTGTTGCCGCCTTGCGGCACGATGCTCACGTCCGCTTGGGCACAGGCCTTCACCACGGCAGCGACTTCGGCGGTGTTGCCCGGGCGCACCACGGCCAAAGCTTTGCCCCGCGTGCGTTTGCGCCAGTCTTGTTCAAAGGCCGACAAGTCGCCCTCGGTCAGCACATGGGCGTCGCCCACGGTCTGGCGCAGGGAGGTCAGCAATTCGGGCACAGACAAAGCGGTCATGGTGAGGTCTCACACGGAAGGGTTGACAGGTTCAGCGCCGGGTTCGACTTGGGCTGCTGAATTGGCATGTTGAAATCGCAGGCGAACATGCAGGGCGCAACCTGCAAACAGCACCACGCACAGCAGGACTTCTAGCATCGCCAAGTAATTGCTGGGCGCGCGATCACCGCTGGCGCGCACCACGCCCTCGGTGAAATACAGCCATACCATCAGGCTGAGCCAGCGGTAGGTGTACATGCGGTTTTTCAGCAAACCGGTGAGCGGAATGCACAAAGGCAGCACCTTGAGTGCCAGCAAGGTGCCGCCTGGTCGCACTGGTGCCAGCCACAGTTCCCAGACCAAGCCCAGCACGATCAAGCCCAATAAACTGCCCACTGCCATCAGGCGAGTGAGTTGAACATGGCGTGGGGTTGGGGTGAGTGCCTCAGAAGAGGGGGGGTGGGGAGGTGTAGAGGTGGTGTGCATGGGCAGTGGCATGATTCGGGTCATGATTGTCCCGCAACTGCAACACCTTTTTGACCGCCTACGCCGATTCCCCTGGCGCAACACTGCGCGCACCTTGCGCCAGCGCTTTCGCGAAGACCGTCTGGGTCAAACTGCAGGCAGCTTGACATTCACCACCACCATCGCCTTGGTGCCCTTGGTGACAGTGGCCTTGGCGGTCTTTACTGCATTTCCGATCTTCAGCGACTTTCAATCTGTACTGCAACGCCGCTTGGTTGAGAGCTTGGTGCCCGACAATATTTCGCGCCAAGTGCTGGGCTACCTGACCCAGTTCGCCAGCAAAGCCAGTCGTTTGGGCGTGGTCGGTGTGACCGCCTTGGTCTTGTCGGCCATTGCCTTGGTGTTCACCATCGACCGCACGCTCAATGCCATTTGGCGCGTGCGCAAACGTCGGCCATTTGCCCAGCGCATCTTGTTGTACTGGACCGCCTTGACCCTAGGTCCTTTGCTGATGGGGGCCAGCTTGGTGATGCTGACCCAGCTGATTGCGGTCTCGCGAGGCTTGGCCCCCGATGTGACCAGCAGCATGCGCTGGTTCTTCAGTGGCTTGGAATTCATGCTGTTGGCCTGGGGCGTGAGTGCGCTCTACCGCTACGTGCCTTACACCCAGGTGCGCTGGAGCCACGCCCTGGTAGGCGGGGTCTGGGTGGCTGCGGCCACCGAGGTGGCGCGCAATGTGTTGGCCTATTACTTCGGCATGATGCCTACCTACTCGGCGGTCTACGGTGCCCTGGCTACCTTGCCGATTTTGTTGATTTGGATTTACCTGGCCTGGGTCATCGTGCTCTTGGGCGCCGTGTTGGTGGCCAATTTGCCCAGCTTGTTGGGTGGCATTTCCCGCGATGGCCGCAGCGTGGGCTGGCGCTTTCAACTGGCGCTGGAGGTGTTGCAGCGCTTGAACTTGGCGCGCCACAACCCCACCCGGGGCGTGAGCTTGCCGCGCTTGTGCGAGGACTTGCACCTCGACCCTTTGCAGCTGGAAGAAGTCTTGAGCACCTTGGTCGATCTGGATTGGATTGGCCGCCTCAGCGAGTCGGCCGACTCGGCCCACCATGCCGTCAGCGAGTCCCGCTATGTGCTGCTGGCTGATCCACATCAAACGCCTTTGACGCCGCTGATGGAGCGTTTGCTGCTGGTACGCAGTGAAGCCGGTGAGGGCTTGTGGATGCGTTGGCAAGACCTGCGTCTCAGAGACGTGCTGTGAGAAAGCGCTGCAAAGCATGCAGCGTTTCTTCGGGTGACTCGGTCATTTGGTGATGTCCCATGGGCACCATCACCACTTCATGCGTTTTGCCACAGGCGCGCGCTTGGTTCACCAAGCTTTGAGCGCCTTTGGGTGTGGTCATTTGGTCTTGGCTGCCCAGCACAAACAGCACCTGACAGGTGAGGTCGGCCATGGCCTGCAAGCCGTTCGCGTAGCTGTCGCACGCCACAAACCCGCGGTGGAACACATTGACCTTGGCATTGCTGGCCAGCACCCGCCGATTCAGCGCCGCGCTGGCGCCCAACACCCAAGTGCCGGGCCCCAGTGCCGAAGGCGGTGCCGCCAACGTGGCCCGTGAATACACGTTGATCATCTCAATCGCCTTCATGGGCTCATTCAGCGAACTCTCCAGCAAAGCCGGCGACACCTTCATGGGAAACGCCGTGCCCACCAGCGCGATGTGGCTGATGCGCTCTTTCAGGCGTGCTGCGGTCTCCAGCGCAATCAAGGAACCCCAGCTGTGGCCCACCAGCGCGGCGCGTTGTACACCTGCGGCGTCGAGCAAGGCCTCGATGAACTGCGAGGCCTCCTCCACGCTGCGGGGCGCCTCGCCGCCGCTGCGGGCGTGGCCGGGCAAGTCCACCGCCAGCACATTGAAGCCGTGGTGTGCCAAATAGCGGGTTTGCAAAATCCACACGCTGTGGTCACCCAGCACGCCGTGGATGAACACCACCGTGGGTTGGCTGGGGTCAAAGGCTTTGCCGCCGGTGTAGGCATAAGCCTCATAGGCCTG
>CANFYL010000111.1 GCA_947451285.1 Comamonadaceae bacterium | reverse complement strand
CGCTGCTGCGCAGGCGGCGGTTGCCGCGCCCGTGGCTGCACCGCCTGCTCCTGAGCCAGAGGCCGCAACAGGCCACACCGTCAAGTCCCCTATGGTGGGCACTTTCTACCGCTCATCGAGCCCAGGCTCCAAAGCATTTGTCGAAATTGGCAGCCAAGTCAAAGAAGGCGAGACCATTTGCATCATCGAAGCCATGAAGATCCTCAATGAGATTGAAGCAGACAAGACGGGCACCATCTCGCAAATCTTGGCTCAAAACGGGCAGGCTGTGGAGTATGGCGCACCTTTGTTCGTGATCGAATAAAGGACAGCTTTCATGTTCAAAAAAATTCTGATTGCCAACCGAGGCGAAATTGCCTTGCGCGTGCAGCGCGCTTGTCGCGAGTTAGGTGTCCAGGCGGTGATGGTCTATTCCGAGGCAGACCGCGAGGCTAAATACGTCAAGTTGGCTGATGAGGCGGTGTGCATTGGCCCCGCTGCTTCTTCACTGAGCTATCTCAACATGCCCGCCATCATTGCGGCGGCTGAAGTCACCGACGCCGAAGCCATTCATCCCGGTTATGGCTTTTTGAGCGAAAACGCCGACTTTGCGGAGCGCGTGGAAAAAAGCGGGTTCCAATTCATAGGCCCGACGCCCGAGTCGATCCGTATCATGGGCGATAAAGTCTCGGCCAAGCAAGCCATGATCAAGGCCGGCGTGCCTTGCGTGCCAGGCTCTGAGGGCGAGTTGCCCGATGACCCGGCGCAAATCCGTCGCATCGCAAAGAGCGTGGGTTATCCGGTGATCATCAAAGCCGCGGGTGGCGGCGGTGGCCGTGGCATGCGCGTGGTCCACACCGAAGCGGCGTTGATCAATGCCGTACAAATGACCAAGGCTGAAGCGGCCTCCGCGTTTGGGAACCCCGCCGTTTACATGGAAAAGTTTCTCCAAAACCCACGCCACATCGAAATTCAAATCTTGGCTGACAAGTTCAAGAACGCTGTGTATTTGGGTGAGCGCGATTGTTCAATGCAACGACGCCACCAAAAGGTGATTGAAGAAGCGCCCGCACCTGGGATTCCGCGAAAGTTGATCGAAAAAATTGGTGAGCGGTGTGCTGCAGCATGTAAAAAAATCGGCTACCGCGGTGCAGGTACCTTTGAATTCTTGTACGAGAACGGCGAGTTTTATTTCATCGAAATGAACACCCGCGTTCAGGTGGAACATCCGGTGACCGAGTACATCACGGGCATCGACATCGTGAAAACCCAAATCATGGTGGCTGCTGGCTTGAAATTACCTTTCACACAGCGTGACATCCAGATTCGAGGTCATTCGATCGAGTGCCGTATCAACGCGGAAGACCCGTTTAAATTCACCCCCTCGCCTGGTCGTATCACCATGTGGCATGCGCCGGGTGGGCCGGGTGTGAGGGTGGATTCACACGCTTACACCAATTACTTTGTGCCGCCTCACTATGACTCCATGATTGGCAAGATCATTGTGCACGGCGATACCCGTGATCAAGCCTTGGCGCGCATGCGCACCGCCTTGGCCGAAACCTTGGTGGAGGGCATCAATACCAATGTGCCCCTTCACCGTGAGTTGATGGTCGACGCCAAGTTCATGGCCGGAGGCACCAACATTCATTACTTGGAAGAGTGGCTTGCCGCTCACAAGCGCTGATGGTTGAGTTGCGTCTTTTGTGTCCAGAGGCGCAGGTCGACATGGCTTGCGACGCGCTGGAGGCCCTCGACGCTTTGAGTGTCTCGGTGGAAGATGCCGACGCACAAACCGATGCCGAGCAAGCGTTGTTTGGTGAGCCAGGTATGCCGCCACCCAAAGAGGGTTGGCAGCGCTCGCGCATCATGGCCTTGTTCACCGACCGAGCAGCTGCCGATGAGGCCTCGCGCTTGTTGCGTGCACAAGATTTTTTCAGCGCCTGTCAGAGTTTGGGCGTGCAAGAGGTGGCCGACCAAGATTGGGTGCGATTGACGCAGTCACAGTTTGCCCCTGTGGAGATCACGCCAGAGTTTTGGATTGTGCCGACTTGGCATGAACCGCCGGCGCAGGCCAAACAGGTGATCCGATTGGATCCTGGTCTGGCGTTTGGCACCGGTACACATCCAACCACACGCATGTGCTTGCGTTGGATTGCCACCCATGATGTGATGTACCAAAGGGTGTTGGATTACGGTTGCGGCTCAGGTATTTTGGCGATTGGCGCAGCTTTGTATGGCGCAGCATCGGTCGATGCCGTTGACATTGACGAAGCGGCCGTTACATCGACGGTACTCAATGCGGATGCCAATGGCGTGCAGCTCAACACAGGCTTTCCAGACAAGGCCAAAGGAACGTATCAGACGGTGATAGCCAATATCTTGGCCACGCCGTTGAAAGTGTTGGCCCCGTTGCTGCGTGAGCATGTACATCCAGGCGGCCATTTGGTCTTAGCCGGTATTTTGGAGCGCCAAACCCAAGAGTTGATCGATGCATATGCTCCCTATTGCAACCTGCGAGTCAGTGATACGCAAGAAGGTTGGGTCTTGATGACGGCACATTGCACATGAATACCACGCACTGCCCCGAATGCACCACGGCCTTCAAGGTGTCGTCTGAGCAACTCGCATTGGCGAATGGCTGGGTACGCTGTGGCCGTTGCGGCGCAGTGTTTGAAGCAGAAAAGCATGTCGCGTCGGCCAGTCCTACACAAGCGCCATTGGAAATGGAGTCATCTGAGTTGGCGCAACCGGAAATGCAACGGATGGCAGATACGTCGCCAGCGGCCCATGTATTGCCTTCCGCTCCTGCATCTGCGATGGCGTCGAAGGGCTCAGGCATCTGGGCTGGGTTGAGTGCTTTGCTGATGCTGCTGCTGGCGTGGCAGGTGGTGCTGTCACACCGGCATGTTCTGGCTGCAGAAGAACCAGATTTAAAGCCTGTGCTGCAGGCTTTGTGTGTGCCCGTGGCGTGTGAGGTGACATGGCCGCGTGAGCCCGATGCGCTGCAAATTGAAAACAGCAGTTTCAACGAAGATGTGCAAGGTGGCTACACCTTGCAGCTTCGGATCAAAAACTCCCAACACCATCCAGTGGCCACGCCTTATTTGGAGCTCAACCTCACCGATTTGCAAGATCAGGTCGTCGTGCGACGGGTGTTTTCAATTGAAGACATGGCTTTGAAAGAACACATTGCCGCTTTACGTGATGCGCGGGTCACCTTGCATTTTGAACTTGACCCCAAAGTCAGCGAGCATGTGTCTGGTTTTCGCGCTTTGATTTTTTATCCTTGATTGAGAAAGTATTTTTATGGCCTCGCTGATTTGTGGATCACTCGCGTTTGACTCCATCATGAGTTTTGAAGGACGATTTGCTGAGCAAATCTTGCCCGAGCAATTACATATCTTGAATGTGTCTTTCTTGGTGCCTGCATTGCGCAGAGACTTTGGCGGTTGCGCCGGCAATATTGCCTACAGTTTGAAGATTTTGGGTGGTACGCCTCTGCCCATGGCCACTCTTGGAACTGACGGCACTGATTATTTTCAACGCTTGAAAGACTTAGGTATATCAACCGAGTTTGTGCGCCAAGTTGACGGCACGTATACCGCACAAGCCATGATCATGACGGACCGCGACAACAACCAAATCACGGCCTTCCACCCGGGGGCCATGATGCAAGCACACACCACCCAGATTCAAAAGCGCAGCGACATCAAGTTGGGCATCATTTCTCCTGACGGCCGTGATGCCATGCTGCAGCATGCTGATCAATTCAAGTCTGCAGGCATCCCCTTTGTGTTTGATCCTGGACAAGGCTTGCCCATGTTTGACGGCACTGAGTTGGCGCACTTCATCGACCAATCCACATGGGTGACCGTCAACGACTACGAAGGCAAGATGTTGAGTGATCGCACTGGGTTGAGCAGCGCGGACATCTCGCGCCGTGTCCAGGGCTTGGTCGTGACCCTTGGTGCGGAGGGCTGCGAGGTCTGGGTCGATGGCGAAAAAACCTGGGTTCCACCTGTCAAAGCACACGCTGTGGTTGACCCAACGGGCTGCGGCGATGCCTGGCGTGGTGCGCTGTTGTTTGGATTGGAACAAGGGTGGTCGTTGGCCCAATGCGCAGCATTGGGCAACCAAGTGGGGGCTCTGAAGATCGCCCAGCGTGGACCGCAAAATTACAGCGTCGAAAGTTTGTCGAAGGCCTGATCGCGCAGCGCCAGCCAGTTGGCCTTGTTGCTGACGACAGCGCTGATCCGAAATTGTTTGCGTTTAGAGCTTTGGCCTCGCGCCAAATGGATGTGGCTTTTCGCGATTTGTAAGACAAGCGCTAACCAGGCCATCAGGGCGAGATTGGCTTTGCCATCCACGGGTGGTGCATGCAAGCGCAAGCGCAAGGCGCCGTCGTGCAAGCCATCGGCTTGGGTGTGTGCGGCATTGGGAACCACGTGTATATCGATGATCACGTCCCCATTTTTTTTAACTCGCAAAAAACTCAGTTCAGGCAAAGGCATGGGATGGCAAAATAAAAAGCCCGAGGCCTTGCGGCTTCGGGCTTGAGTTGACGGTGAACCGTCGTCCCTGGTGTTGAATCAGGGCTTGCTGGCGGTCGGGAACGGCCACGCAGCTTGGGGGTTCAGCGTCGTTTGCGCTGGGGCAGCGGGTGCTTTCG
>CANFYL010000110.1 GCA_947451285.1 Comamonadaceae bacterium | reverse complement strand
CTGCTTGAGTCTTGGTCTGCAGATGGGCCCAAACGCATCTTGCGTCTCATGGCACCTGCTTTGCTCGGCGTGGGGGTGGCGCAAATTTCTTTGTTGATCAACACGCAAATTGCCTCGCATCTGACGCCAGGAAGTGTCAGTTGGCTCAGTTATGCGGATCGCCTGATGGAGTTCCCCACCGCCTTGCTGGGCGTCGCTTTGGGCGTGGTATTGATGCCGCAGTTGTCTGCGGCCAAAGCGGCCAACAACATGACGCATTATTCCGATATGTTGGATTGGGGCTTGCGCTTGGTGCTTGTTTTGGCGCTGCCCTGTGCTGTGGCCTTGTTGGTGTTTTCGCTACCGCTGGTGGCTGTGCTCTACAACTATGGGGCTTTCAGCGCCAAAGATGTGCAGCAAACTACGCTGGCCTTGATGGGCTATGGCGTGGGTTTGCTGGGTTTGGTTGCGATCAAGGTGCTGGCACCGGGTTATTACGCCAGCCAAGACATTCGCACCCCTGTTCGTATTGCGGTGGTCGTGCTCGTTTTGACGCAGATCTTGAACGTGTTGTTGGTACCTTACCTTGCTCACGCGGGATTGGCTTTGTCGATTGGATTGGGTGCGTTGGTGAATGCGGCTTGGTTGCTGTGGGGTCTGCGTAAGTCAAACACCTACCAGCCTAATTCGGGCTGGGCACGATTTATGTTGCAAGTGGCAGCCAGCTGCACCGCACTGGGTACATGGTTGTTTTGGGCTTGTGGCCACTGGGATTGGATGGCTATGCATGACACGCCTTGGTTACGTGTGGCGATGATGGCGGGTGTGCTGACACTCAGTGCCTTGATTTACGTGACATGCTTGGTGGCATCAGGTGTGAAGTTATATGCGTTGTGGCGAAGATAAAAAAGAGGTGAAGAGATGGATTTCAAACTCGAAGTTCCCACGGCGTTGACTTATTTCGCTTCATTGGTTCAAAGTGACACCCATTTCCCCTTGCTTGAAGCTGCGACCAGCCTGGCGCAAGACGAGTACCCTGAACTTGACATCCAGCAGGTGCTCGATCAAGTGGATCAGCTGGGAGAGCGCATCAAGCGGCGCTTGCCTTCGGATGCTGGTGGCTTACATCGTTTGCGTTTGCTCAACAGTTTCTTTTTTGACGATTTGGGTTTTGCCGGAAATTTGAACAATTACTACGATCCAGACAATAGCTTTGTGCACGCGGTTTTGCACACGCGCCGTGGTATTCCCATCAGTCTGGCCGTCATTTGGTTGGAGTTGGCTTCGGGCTTAGGCTTGGATGCATCGGGCGTGAGTTTTCCGGGCCACTTTTTGCTCAAAGTGAAGCTGCCTTTCCCGCATGAGGGGCAGGTTGTGATGGATCCGTTCACCGGACAGTCTTTGAGCAAAGAAGACTTGTCTGAGCGTTTGGCGCCGATTCACGCAGAGACGGGTTTGGTACGAGACGGGGATGTGTCAGACGCCTTACTCAAACACTACTTGAGATCTGCGACACCCCGTGAAATTGTCGCGCGCATGCTGCGCAATTTGGACGAAATTTACATTACCCACGGCGATGTGGTGCGCCGGGGATGGGTGAAAAAACGCTTGGCAGTCTTGTTGCCAAACGCCGACGAGAGGGCTTGAGGCTGTCTTTAGGCAACGATGACTGCCGGTCCCTCGCCCCGTTGTGCGATAACACCAATGGTGTGCACGTGTTCCCCTTGCGAGCGCAGAACCTCGGCGCATTCAGGTGCGTGAGCCGCATCGACCACCACGACCATGCCGATGCCATTGTTGAAGGTGCGGTTCATCTCCATATCGTCAATGCCCGCAGTTTTTTGCAACCAAGCAAACAGCTCAGTTTGCGGCCAACTGCCTTTGCGCAAGTGAGCTGCCAAGCCATCGGGCAGAACTCGGGGAATGTTTTCTAGCAATCCGCCACCCGTGATGTGGGCCAAGGCTTTGATGGGTTGGCAGGCCAGTGCTGCAAGCACGCTTTTTACATAAAGTCGTGTGGGCGCCATGATGGCTTGCTTGAATGGCTGACCGTCCAATGTCTCGGGTGCGCTGCTGCCAGCCCGTTCAATGACTTTGCGTACCAGCGAAAAACCATTGGAGTGCACGCCAGCTGAAGCCAGTCCGAGCACAACGTCGCCAGCTTGTACGTTTTGACCAGTCAGTATTTTTGATTTTTCTACTGCGCCAACGGCAAAACCAGCCAAGTCGTATTCACCGTCGGGATACATGCCTGGCATCTCAGCGGTTTCGCCGCCAATCAGTGCACAACCGGAGAGCTCACAGCCTTTGGCAATCCCGCCTACCACCGCTGCCGCTGTGTCCACATCCAATTTGCCGCATGCAAAGTAGTCCAAAAAGAACAAAGGCTCTGCACCCTGCACAAGTACATCGTTGACGCTCATGGCGACCAGATCAATGCCCACGGTGTCATGCATTTGCCATTCGAATGCCAAACGCAGTTTGGTGCCAACACCATCTGTGCCACTTACCAACACGGGCTCTTGGTAGCGTTTGGGTACTTCAAACAATGCACCAAATCCACCAATGCCAGCCAACACACCCTCACGCATTGTTTTTTTCGCCATTGGCTTGATGCGTTCGACCAATGCATCGCCAGCGTCAATGTCAACGCCTGAGTCTTTGTAGGAAAGGGGTTTGTTCATAGTGGGTGAAAGTGCTGTGGGGCGTCAGATTGAGCGCACCGATAGAATCAGACAAGAATTTTATAGCCCATGACACCACCTGCTGTATGCAATTGACCCCAAACCAACAACACACTCTGGCTTGGATCGCCATCGCAACGGTGCTGATTCTGTTGTTGTGGCTGCTGGGACCCGTTTTGATGCCTTTTGTAGTCGCAGCAGTTTTAGCGTACGCCTTGAGTCCCTTGGTGCGTTCTATCCAGTCCGCGTGTGGCGGGTACTTACCGCGTTTGGTTGCAGTTCTGATTGTCGAAATTGCTTTTGTGCTGCTGGTATTGGCCGTATTGATGCTCCTGTTGCCTATTCTCAGCAACGAGGTCCCACGCATGCGTGATCAATTGCCTGGCTTGGTCGAGCGAGGACAAGTCATGGTCAACCCTTGGTTGCAGGCGATGGGTATTTCCTTCCAATTGGATGATGCAAGCTTGAAAAGCTTGGTGCTCAAGACCTTCAGTGTTTCTTTTCAAGATGGATTTGAGCAAGCTGTTGCCTCTTTGCGCATCGGCGGTAGCGTGGCTTTGGCAGTGATCGGTAACTTGGTGTTGGTGCCTGTGGTGTTGTTTTACCTGTTGCTGGATTGGCGTCGTTTTGTGCGTCACGTTGAAGCCTTGGTGCCACTGCCCATGCGCAGTGCATACGATAGTTTTGTGGACGAGGCAGATCAAGTATTGGGTCAGTATTTGCGAGGGCAACTGTCGGTGATGCTGGCGCTTTCTATTTATTACGGACTGGCCTTATGGTGGTTTGGACTGGAGTTGGCATGGCCAATTGGTATCTTCACTGGGTTGGCCGTCTTTGTGCCTTACGTGGGGTTTGGTTTAGGTTTTGTGTTGGCTGGTTTGGCAGGCTTATTGCAAATGGACCCTTTGGATGCTGTGTGGATGTTGACCGTAGTTTATGGTTTGGGACAGTTGATTGAAAGTTTTGTATTGACCCCTCGCTTAGTCGGCGAAAGGATTGGTTTGCATCCTTTGCATGTAATTTTTGCGTTACTGGCGTTTGGTCAGTTATTGGGTTTTGTTGGCGTGCTGGTAGCCTTGCCTGTGAGTGCGGTGTTGTTGGTGGCCATACGCCGTTTGCGTAGGCAATACCAAGCCAGCCCTTTGTATCGAGGTCTTTGACCTTTGATGAAGCAAATCGCACTCGACATCGGGTTGGCTCCTGGCCCGAGCTTAAACAATTTTTTGGCTGGGCCCAATGCTGATGCATTGCAGCATTTGCAGCTTTGGGTTGGCAATGACAAGCGTTCCCCAGTCCCCACTTATTTGTGGGGAGAGTTCGCAGCGGGCAAGTCGCATTTGCTGCGTGCAGTGCAGTCAGTTTTGCGAGAACAGGGTTGCCCAGTGGGCTGGCTGGATGCTTCACAGACAGAGCCGCCTGCCTTTCAAGAGCCTTGGCGCGTGGTGTTGATGGACGATGTCCACCTCTACACGGCAGTTCAGCAGCAAGCCGCCTTCAATTGGTTTGTCAACGCAACCGCCCCGACTGATGGGCAGCAGCGTTGGGTTTTGGCTGCTGGTTTGTTGCCACCTGCTGAGTTGAAGTTGCGCGAGGATTTGCGAACGCGTTTGGGTTGGGGGCATATCTACCATTTGCAAGTGCTGAGTGAGTCAGAGCGGCGTGCTGTGCTGCGTCAACAAGCGGATGAGCGCGGTATTTTTTTGAGTGATGACGTGATGGATTTCATGTTGAACAGGTTCAGTCGCGACTTGGGTAGCTTGATACAACTCTTGGATCAACTTGATGGGTACGCTCTGCAAACCCAGCGCGCCGTCACCATTCCTTTGCTCAAAGCGATGTTGGATGATTTGTGAGCCCAATGAAACTTGCTTTATTTGACCTGGATCACACGCTGCTGCCTATTGATTCAGACCATGCATGGGGTGAGTTCACCATCACCCTAGGGTGGACGGATCCGCTGGAGTTTGCCGCTCAAAACGATGCCTTTTACGCCCATTACCAAGCGGGCACCTTAGATATCCATGACTATGTCCGCTTTGCCACCGAAGCATTTCGCTTGCAAGGTCCTGACAAGGCGGCGCTGGCACATCAGCGGTTCATGCAAGAGGTGATCGCGCCATCGATTCGGCCCGAGGCGCTGGCTTTGCTGGAGAGGCATCGCCATGCCGGTGATCGTTTGGTGATCGTCACTGCGACGAATGAATTCGTGACTCGCCCGATTGCACAAGCCCTGGGTGTGGATGAATTGATTGCCGTAGAACTGGCGCGCAGCGCTGATGGTTGGTTTAACGGGGAAATTTTGGGTGTGCCATCCATGCGAGAGGGCAAGGTACAACGTCTGCAACAATGGCTCCAAGCGCAAGGCTTGGATTGG
>CANFYL010000109.1 GCA_947451285.1 Comamonadaceae bacterium | reverse complement strand
CCTTGTTGGGGCTCATCAGCCACGAGTACTTCCACACCTGGAACGTCAAGCGCTTGCGCCCGGCAGAGTTTGTGCGCTATGACTACACCCAAGAAAACTACACCGAGCTGCTGTGGTTTTTTGAGGGCTTCACCAGCTATTACGATGACAAACTGCTGCGCCGCGCCGGCTTGATCGACGACGCACACTACCTGCGCCTGCTCAACAAAACCATCAACCAAGTGCTGCAAACACCGGGACGCTGGGTACACAGCGTGGCGCAGTCGAGCTTTGAAGCGTGGACCAAGTACTACCGGGCCGACGCCAACACCCCCAACCTGACGGTGAGCTACTACACCAAAGGCGCGTTGATCGCCCTGTGCCTGGACTTGGCCCTGCGTCGGCATGGCGTGAAGAACCACAGCATGTCCTTGGACGATGTGATGCGTGGCCTGTGGAAGCGCTGTCAAGGTGGCCCCATGCAAGAAGCCGATCTCTTGGCTGTACTGCATGAACTCACGGGCCGTTCGTGGGCGCGTGAGATCAAAGCCTGGGTGCATGGCACACGCGACTTGCCGCTCGAAGACGCACTCACCGCGCACGGTGTGGCGGTGCACCACGACCCGGCACAACTGGCGCAACGCTTGGGCCTGCGTGTGAGCGAAGACCACAGCATCCAAATCAAGCAAGTGCTCAGCGGCAGTGCCGCGCACGCCGCAGGCTTTGCGCCGGGCGACGAGTGGTTGGGCGTGGAAATCGGCGGCAAAACCGCCAGCGCTTGGCGCTTGAAAAAGCTCGACGAGTTATTGCTCTATGTGGGCCTGGCCAAGAAGGTCACGGCGCTGGTCAGCCGTGACCGGCAGTTGCTGCGCTTGCCTTTGAACTTGCCCGCTGTCAAAGCACAGGCCAGCTGGCGTTTGTCCCTCTTGGACGAAGCCAAAGTGAAAGCTTGGCTGGACTGAAGCGCTTGGCTTTCAGCACTGAGCATTCGCCGCGCTGCAAAAAGAGACAGTCCCCACAGGCAGGGTGCTTGGGGTCAGGTGACAAGCCGCAAATCCACCACCCGCTTGGCTTTACCTTGGCTGCGCTCCACGCCGCCTTCGGGCTTCAAGTCCACCGCAATGCTGGTGCCCACAAAGGTCTTGACATCGTGCTGTAACTGTTGCGCTGCAACACGTGCCGCCTGGCCGAGTGGGTCTACGCCAGGGCGTGTTTCCACCACCACTTTCAAGCTGTCCATCGGGCCTTCACGGGTCAGCACGCACTGGTAATGCGGGGCCAGCTCCGGGCGCTTCAAAATGAATTCTTCAATTTGTGAGGGGAACACATTCACACCGCGCACGATCATCATGTCGTCGCTACGGCCCGTGATTTTTTCCATGCGCCGCATGCTGCGCGCGGTGCCCGGCAACAAACGCGTCAGATCACGCGTGCGGTAACGGATGATGGGCAGCGCTTCTTTGGTGAGGCTGGTGAACACCAACTCGCCCATCTCGCCGTCGGCCACCGGCTCACCGGTTTCAGGATGGATGATCTCGGGGTAGAAGTGGTCTTCCCAAATGGTCGGGCCGTCCTTGGTTTCCACACACTCGCTGGCCACACCAGGGCCCATCACTTCGGACAAACCGTAGATGTCTACCGCGTCAATGCCCATGCGTTGTTCAATGGCGCGGCGCATGTCGTTGGTCCAGGGCTCGGCGCCAAAAATGCCCAAGCGCAAACTCGACTCGGCCGCCGACAAGCCCTGACGTTCAAACTCATCGGCAATCGCCAGCATGTAGCTCGGCGTGACCATGATCAAGTCGGGCTTGAAGTCACGAATCAGCTGCACCTGGCGCTCGGTCTGCCCGCCGCCAAACGGCACCACGGTCAGCCCCAAACGCTCGGCACCATAGTGCGCACCCAAACCGCCTGTGAACAAGCCATAGCCATAGCTCACATGCACCATGTCACCGGGTCGCGCGCCCGCCGCACGGATGCTGCGCGCCACCACGTGGGACCACACGTCGATGTCGTTGTGGGTGTAAGCCACCACCGTCGGTTTGCCCGTGGTGCCGCTCGATGCATGAATGCGCACACACTGTTCGCGTGGCACGGCCAACATGCCAAAGGGGTAGTTGTCGCGCAAGTCGGCTTTGGTGGTGAACGGAAATTGGGCCAAGTCGGCCAAGCTTTTGCAGTCGCTCGGGTGAACACCGGCCGCGTCAAACTTGGCGCGGTAAGCGGGTGAGTTGGCATACGCCTGATGCAGCGTGGCTTGCAAACGCTTGAGCTGCAAGGCACGCAGCTCGTCGGTGCTGGCCTTTTCAATCGGCTCGAGCGGGAACGACTTGGTGGTCGAAGATGCGGATTTCATTCGGGAATCACCGTTCCTTGAATTTGAGCGCTCTTGCCACGGAACATGGCAATGGTGTCGCCGTGTTGGTTGGTCACGCGCATGTCGTAAATACCATGGCGACCCGACAGCGTTTGCTCCACGCCTTCGCAGGTCAGCACATCGCCCAACTTGGCAGGTTTTAAAAATTCAATGGTGCAGCCTGCGGCCACCGCCACTTTGTTGTAGCTGTTGCAGGCAAACGCAAAGGTGGAGTCGGCCAAGGTGAAGATGAAGCCCCCATGGCAAATTTGGTGGCCATTCAAATGCAGGTCGCGCACCGGCATGCGCAACACGGCGCGGCCAGGCTCGCACAACAAAATTTCCATGCCCATGGTGTCTTTGGTGGCGGTGTCGACCGCAAACATGGCAGTGGCCACTTGTTGGGCCAAGGTGTATGCGTCGGTGCTCATCATTCGCCTTTGAACAGCGCTGGGCGTTTTTCTAAGAAGGCGCTCACACCTTCGATGTAGTCGTGGGTGCAGCCCAGCGCAGCTTGTGCGTCGCGCTCAGCATCCAGGTGTTCGCTGAAGGTGCGCGTGCCCGCATCACGCAACAAATGCCGTGTCGCCACCAAGGCTTTGGTGGGCATGACGGCCAGTTTGTCGGCCATGGCGCAGGCTGCGGCAACGCAGTCTTCGGCCACGTCCCAAATCAAGCCCCAGGCCTTGGCTTGCTCCGCCCCCAACTTGTCGCCCGTCATGGTCAAGGCCATGGCGCGGGCCATGCCCAAGCGCTCCACCAACCACCAGCTGCCACCCGCATCTGGAATCAAGCCGATCTTGCTGAAGGCTTGGATAAAACTCGCATTCGGCGCAGCAATCACGATGTCGCAACACAGCGCCAGCGATGCACCGGCACCAGCGGCCACACCGTTGATGGCTGCGAAGGTAGGCATGCGCATGTTTTGCAACTTGCGTGCGGTGGGGTTGAAGGCTTGGTCAATCACCGGGCCGGGGTTGGCGCGTGCCATCAGGTCAGGACCGGGGGCAAAGTCGAACTCCGACAAATCAGCCCCGGCACAAAAACCTCTGCCAGCGCCCGTGATGACCATGGCACGCATGGCCGGGTTGGCCTCGGCACGGTCACACGCCGCCCACAAGTCGTGGTGCATTTGTCGTGTGAAACTGTTGAGGGCTTGGGGTCGGTTGAGTGTGACAACGGCCACCTGGCCGCGTTCTTCGTACAAGACGGTATCCGTCTCATGGGGTGCAGTCATGGGGTAATCTCCTGCAATAAATTTAGCATTCACCGACCGATCGGTTGGTTAATGTTTACCCTTGGTGGGCTTGGCTATAGTCGAGCTAAGTTTTTTATTTTTCTTTGTTTTTTGGAGCGCCGCCATGGCTTACGAATTCATCAACGTCCACACCGAAGCCGACAAAGTAGGCGTCATCACCCTCAACCGTCCCAAGCAACTCAACGCCCTCAATGCGGCGTTGATGGTGGAACTGGGCCAAGCCCTCAAGGCTTTTGACGCCGATCCTGCCATTGGCTGCATGGTGATCACCGGGAGCGAGAAAGCATTTGCCGCCGGTGCCGACATTGGCGCCATGGCCACCTACACCTTTGCCGATGTGTACAAAGACGACTACATCACCCGCGACTGGGAAACCATCCGCAGCATCCGTAAACCCGTCATCGCTGCCGTGAGTGGCTTTGCCTTGGGCGGCGGTTGTGAGCTGGCCATGATGTGCGACTTCATCATTGCGGCAGACAACGCTAAGTTTGGCCAACCCGAAATCAAGCTGGGCATCATCCCTGGTGCCGGCGGCACGCAACGTCTGCCACGCGCCATTGGCAAAGCCAAAGCCATGGACTTGGCTTTGACAGGCCGCATGATGGATGTGCATGAAGCCGAAAAAGCTGGCTTGATCAGCCGCATCGTGCCGCTCGATAAATTGATGGAAGAAACCTTGGGCGCAGCCTTGATGATTTGCGACTACTCACAACTCGCCGTCATGGCCGCCAAAGAATCGATCAACCGCGCGTTTGAAAGTGGCTTGGCCGATGGGGTGATGTTCGAGCGTCGCATCTTCCACGCGCTGTTTGCCACCCAAGACCAAAAAGAAGGCATGGACGCGTTTGTCAACAAACGCAAAGCCAGCTTCACAAACACCTGAGTCATTCCAGGCTGCCCCCTTTCATTCACGGTTTTAAGGAAACTCCATGCGTTCTCTCTGGATACGCTGCATTGCAGCGTTGGTGTTGTGCGGCTGCGGCCAAGTCATGGCGCAAAATTTTCCTAACAAACCCATCAAAATATTGGTGCCCTTCCCTGCGGGCGGCACCGTCGACTTTTTTGCCCGCACCTTGGCGCCCAAGTTGTCCGAAGCTTTGGGCCAAACGGTGCTGGTGGAAAACCGTCCGGGCGCTGGCGGCAACATTGCCACCGAGGCTGTGGCTAAAGCCACTCCCGACGGCTACACCTTGTTGATGGGCTCAGAGATCGTGGCCATCAACACCTCGCTCTACAGCAAGCTCAACTACGACCCACTCAAAGACCTCGCGCCCATCGTGCTGGTGGGCACCGTGCCCAACATCTTGATCGTCAACCCTGCAGTACCTGCCAACAACGTCAAAGAGTTGATTGCGCTGGGCAAGAACAAATCGTCCAACCTGTCTTACGCCTCCACGGGGCAAGGCACCTCGACGCATCTCTCCACTGAGCTGTTCAAAAACATGACCGGCATGGAAGCCGTGCACGTGCCCTACAAAGGCGGCCCACCTGCCATTGCCGACTTGCTGGGCGG
>CANFYL010000108.1 GCA_947451285.1 Comamonadaceae bacterium | reverse complement strand
GGCAGCCCGTGATTGTCGAAACCAAAGGCGGTGCAGGCAGCACAGTAGGCACCGACATGGTGGCCAAGTCAGCCCCCGATGGTTACACCTTGCTGGTCACCGACAACTCTTTTGCCGTGTCGTCTGCGCTCTACGACAAACTGCCGTATGACCCTGAAAAAGACATCGTCAAAATCAGCACCATCGCCGAAGCACCTGCGGTGCTGATGGTCAAAGCTGACGCGCCTTACAAAACCTTGAAAGACTTGGTGGACCAAGCCCACAAGAGCCCGAAAACCCTGACCTATGGCTCAGGCGGTCAAGGCTCTTCCGCACACTTGGCCACTGAACTTTTTTTCATCCAAGCCAATGCAGAACTCACCCATGTGCCCTACCGGGGGGTCGCCGCCGCCTTGCTCGACTTGATGGCCGGCCGCATTGATGTGGGTTTGTCCAGCGCAGGATCTGCGGCACAGCACATCAAAGGTGGCAAGTTGCGGGGCCTGGCTGTGGTGGGCAAGGAGCGTCACCCACTCATCCCCGAGGTGCCCACCTTCACCGAAGCCGGCTACGGCAGCTATGAGATGGTCTATTGGTTTGGCCTGATGGCCCCTGCTGGTTTGCCGCCCACCGTGCTGGCACGCATTCAGCAAGGCGTGGCGCGTGCTGTGGAGCAACCCAAAGTGATCGAGGTGTTTGCCGCCACAGGCGCGCGTGCCGTGGCACGCAGCAGCGCAGATTTCAGCATGAAAGTTCAAGACGAATCACGCATCTGGAAAAACGTGGTGACCAAATCTGCCATCAAAGTTGAATAACCCGAAAGAAGAAACTGTCATGACCACGCCAACTTACCAAAATAAAGCCAAACAAGCCCTGCTCGCCGACCAACTGGTGTTGTGCATGGGCTTGCGCCAAGCGCGAACCGCAGACATCGGGCCGATGGCCGCTTCGTGTGGCTTTGATGCCATCTACGTCGACATGGAACACAGCGCCATTTCACACGACACCACCTCCGCCATTTGCGTAGCCGCTATTGGCCACGGCATCACGCCCTTCGTGCGTGTACCCGGCCACTTGGCCAGCGACATGAGCCGCGTGCTTGATGGGGGCGCGCAAGGCATCATTGTTCCGCACGTCAACACCGCTGAGCAAGCCAAAGCCATCATCTCTGCTTGCAAATTCCCACCCATCGGCCACCGCTCGGTCATGGGTGCCAACCCAGCCTTGGGCTACCAAGCCATTCCTCTGGCGGAGAACAACAGCCGCCTCAACCACGACACGTTGGTGATCGTGATGTTAGAAACACCACAGGGCATTGACAACGCCGAGGCGATTGCAGCCGTGGAAGGCGTGGACATGCTGTTGATTGGCTCCAACGATTTGTGTACCGAGTTGGGTATTCCCGGACAACTCAAACACCCCAAGATCAAAGAAGCTTACGAAACCACCGCCGCAGCGTGTCGCAAGCATGGCAAGTTTTTGGGCGTCGGTGGCATTCGCGGTGACTTGGAATTGCAAAGCCAACTCACCGCACTGGGCGCGCGCTTCATCATTGCAGGCAACGACGTGGCGTATCTGATGTCCGCCGCACGACAAGACGTTCAGGCACTGCGTAAGGCCTGCGTAAAATAATTAGCATGTTGACACATCACGACGCAGAACCCGCATTTCAGTCCCCGCCCCTCGCTTGCGACGCCCACTTTCATGTGTTTGGCCCGGCCGAGCGCTACCCCTATGCAGGCGGTTTGCGCTACACACCACCCGTTGCTGAGCTGAGCGATTACCTTGGCTTGGCCGAGTTGCTGGGCATGAAACGCTTTGTGTTTGTGCAGCCCTCGGCCTATGGTCGTGACAACAGCTGCATGTTTGACGCCATGCGTCACATGGACCCTGCGCTGCGACGCGCCATTGTGGATGTGGACGAACACATCTCTGACGCCGAACTGGTCACCATGAATGAGCTTGGCGTTCGGGGTGTGCGCATCAACGTGTCCCCTGTGCACCCTTACGAAGAAGGTTTGCTCGAGCACATGCTGCCGCGAATTCAGCGCCTAGATGCACGCTGCGCCGAATTGGGCTGGCACCTCGACTTTTTGCTGCCCGGCTGGTTGACCCACAAAATGTTGCCCACCTTGGCGCAACTCAAAGTCGACCACAGCTTGGCTCACATGGGCATGTTCTTAGGTGCGAAAGGCCCACAGCAAGACGGTTTTGTGCAGTTGCTCGACTTGCTGGAAAACGGCCCTGGCAAAACCTGGATCAAGTTCACCGGCACCTACCGCATGGCCACGGCCCCTGCGTTTGCCGACGCACTGCCGATGGCACAAGCCATCTTGGGCGTAGCCGCAGACCGCGTGATCTGGGGCAGCGACTACCCCCATTTGTCGTTCGCCGACAAAGTGGGCTCGGTGGCTCTGTTCAACTTGCTCAAAGACTGGGCCCCCGACGCCGAGACGCGGCAAAAAATTCTGCAAGACAATCCAGCCCGACTGTTTGGCTTTTAAGGACGAGGCATGAGTACCGATGTACTGGTGATAGGCGGCGGCAATGCCGCCTTGTGCGCAGCGCTGATGGCTGCAGAAGCAGGAGCCAGCGTGACCTTGCTGGAGGCTGCTCCCAAAGAATGGCGGGGCGGCAACTCGATGCACACACGCAACCTGCGTTGCATGCATGACGCACCGCAAGATGTGTTGGTTGAGGCCTACCCCGAAGAAGAGTATTGGCAAGACCTGCTCAAAGTCACCGGTGGCATCACCAATGAAAAACTGGCCCGCTTGGTGATTCGCGCATCGTCTAACTGCCGCGACTGGATGCGCAAACACGGTGTGCACTTTCAGCCACCGCTCTCGGGCACGCTGCATGTGGCACGCACCAACGCCTTTTTCATGGGGGGTGGTAAAGCATTGGTCAACGCCTACTTTCGCAGCGCCGAACAACTGGGCGTGAAGGTGCGCTACAACGCCCCCGTCGACCACATCGAAATCGAAGATGGTCGCTTTGTGGCAGCCTATGTGGGCCAAGAGCGCATCACGGCCAAAGCCTGCGTATTGGCATGCGGCGGCTTTGAATCCAACCGTGAGTGGCTGCGCGAAGCCTGGGGCCAAAACGAATGGGGCGAGTGGACCGCTGACAACTTTTTGGTCCGGGGTACACGCTACAACCAGGGCTTGATGATCAAAGACCTGATGGCCCATGGTGCCGACATGATTGGCGACAAAACCCAAGCCCACATGGTGGCCATTGACGCACGTGCGCCCGAATACGACGGCGGCATTTGCACCCGCCTGGATTGTGTGTCGCTCGGTGTGGTGCTCAACAAAGACGGCAAACGCTTCTACGACGAGGGCGAAGACTTTTGGCCCAAGCGCTACGCGATTTGGGGCCGCCTGGTGGCGCTGCAACCAGGACAAATTGGCTACACCATCATCGACAGCAAAGCCATTGGTCGCTTCATGCCGCCAGTGTTTGACGGCATCCAAGCCGACACCCTGCCCGAACTGGCCGCTCTGCTGGGGCTGCCTGTGGACACCTTCATGCAAACCATCACCGAATTCAACCAAGCCTGCCACGTCGGCACCTTTGACCACAACGTGCAAGACGATTGCCACACCGAAGGCATCACCCCGGCCAAAACACATTGGGCACGTCCCATCGATACCGGACCTTTCTACGGCTACGCGCTGCGTCCCGGCATCACCTTCACCTATTTAGGACTCAAGACAGACGAGACGGCCGCTGTGCGATTCCAAGACAAACCCAGCGAGAACTTGTTTGCCGCTGGCGAGATCATGTCAGGCAATGTGCTGGGCAAAGGCTACACCGCTGGTGTTGGCATGTCGATTGGCACAGCCTTTGGTCGCATCGCAGGCACCAATGCGGCGCGCGCGGCCCTCGGCCACACACAAGGGGCAAACCATGCAAACGCTTGAAGCCCTGACCCAAGAAGCACGCGCTTTGGCGCAAGGTGCTCTGCCCCTGTCCACCGCCGAAGCCGAAGTGGCGCGGCAGCTGCAAATTTGTAATGCCTGTCGCTACTGCGAAGGGTTTTGCGCGGTGTTTCCTGCGATGACCCGCCGCCTTGAATTTGGCAAAGCCGATGTGCATTACTTGGCGAATCTGTGCCACAACTGCGGTGCGTGTTTGCACGCCTGCCAATACGCACCACCCCATGTGTTTGCCGTCAACGTGCCGCAATCCATGGCCCAATTGCGCGCTCAAACCTACACCGACTTCGCCTGGCCACCGGCTTTGGGCGCCCTCTACCAGCGCAACGGCTTGACGCTGTCGCTGGCACTGGCGGCAGGCTTGACCCTGTTCTTGCTGCTGGCCTTGCAGTTCAATGGCACGCTGTCGGCCCAAGGCTTGGGCGGTAACTTTTACAAAATCTTCCCGCACAACCTTCTGGTGAGCTTGTTTGCACCCGTGTTCTTGTTTGCTGCCCTGGCCCTGACATTGGGTGTGCGCCGTTTCTGGCGTGAGGTCACGCCAGCCACAACTGGCGTCCCACTGACGCCACCAGCCACCGCCGAAGCTGCGCACGATGCGCTTCGTCTTACCTATTTAGAAGGTGGTCACGGCCAAGGTTGTAACAACGAAGACGACGCCTTCAGTCTGTCACGCCAACGTGCACATCACCTGACTTTTTATGGGTTCATGCTCTGCTTTGCAGCTACTAGCGTGGCCACGCTCTACCACTATGTGCTGGGTTGGCAAGCGCCGTATGACTTGCCCAGTTTGCCCAAAGTTTTGGGCGCCTTGGGTGGCGTGAGTTTGTTGCTTGGCACGGTGGGCTTGTTCAAACTCAAATGGCAGCGCCACCCCATGCACGGGGATGAGGCACAAAAACCCATGGACTATGGTTTTATCGCCCTGCTGTTTTTCACCAGTTTGACAGGCCTTGCCTTGTGGCTGGCGCGTGATAGCGCGGCTTTGCCGGCCTTGCTGGCAGCTCACCTAGGCGTGGTGATGGCCTTGTTTGCCACCCTGCCCTACGGCAAATTTGCGCATGGCGTGTTTCGCACCGCCGCGCTGCTGCGCAACGCGGTGGAGAAACGTCAGCCCAAAACCATTGGCTTGAAAGACGAGTAGCCAGACAATATGTCCACCGTCGAAGCACCTATTTTACTCTTGACGAAAGTTCCCATGAACACCACCACACGACGCCACTTCAGCCTTTTCTTGCTCAGTGGCTTGTTGGCCTTCTCAGCAGGTGCACAAGACTTCCCTCCCAAGAAGTCCATCACCATGGTGGTGGGCTTTGCGGCTGGT
>CANFYL010000107.1 GCA_947451285.1 Comamonadaceae bacterium | reverse complement strand
CAGAAAGCCAAGCCAGCGGTGAACCAGATGCGGTTGATCAGAAGCGTGCCGTCGCCATCGGTACCGGTGGCTGTGGGCTTGGGGTTGCTGCCTTCGCGCTGAGACCACGTGAGCTTGGCGTTGAGACCCAGGGGGCCTTGCCAAGCCGCACTCAAGCCATAACCGCGCAAGCTCGATGGCGTGGATGCGTGAGCGGCTGTGGTTGGCAGCGTGATCACCCAAGCTTGGTCAATAAAACCGCTCAGTACCCAAGCAGCATGCAAGCGCCAGCGCCATTCGCCCGTCAGCAGTTGTCCGCGCTCACCACCCAACTCGCTGCTGGGGTAGGCGCGCACGGTGCTGGCACCGCCGATGTAAAACTTCTCAGACGAGTCCAGCAACTGCGTGGCGTGTTGGCCTTGGAGGCTGAGGAGCAGAGAGTGGTCCTTGGTCAATGACTGTTGTCGGCTCAGGGTGTAGTTGAGTTTGATGTAGTCGCGGCCCAGGGTGTCGATCTGGGTGTGGGCCTTGACACGGGCGAGTTGACCTTGCACCACTTGCAATGAGGCACTGTTGGCACCGCCGCCACCCAGGTCGTCAAAAACGTTGCCAGAAAAACCCAGCCTCAGGCTGTTGGTCTCGTAATCGGCGTAGCTGTTGGTGTCGCTGGTTTTGTTGATGCTGTCGTTGTAAAAACGTTTGTTGTCCAGACCCCCCGAGAAATACAAATTGCGCATGCGCTGCCGCACGACTGGAAAACTCCAGTCCAAACCGATGCTGTCGGAGCTGCCTTGGACGTTCAAGCTCACCAAGCTGCTGGGGCCGTCGATGACTTTGTAGTTCATCGTGCTGCCGTTGAACCCAAAGCGCAAGCCGTTGTAGCCCACAGGGACGGTCAGACCCAATCGGATGTAGGCACTGCCTTGGGTGCGCAATGCGGTCAAGTTGATCAATTCGCCGTGGTCGCCAGGGCTGTTGATATTCAGGTTGAGCATGACGCGGTTGCTGCCGGTTGAGCGCGCACCGGTGTTGTCCAGGGTCACTTCGCCGTAGATCAAAGCCTCGTCGCTGGTTTGAATCGCCAAGCCCGTTTCGCCTTCGGCCTGGCCTGGAACCAAGGTGCCTGCGACGCTGATGCCGGGCAGGTCGTCAGCCAACAGCAGGGCACGGTCGAGGGCCAGTGTGTTCAAAGGCTCGCCCGTTTTTTGTTGTTCCTCGAAAAAGGCCTGAATGTCCGAGGCAAGAACGCGCTTGGAGGGTTCACCTTCCATGCGCAGGCCAGCAAACCGTGCTTCCACCACTTGCAGGGTGATGGTGCCTTCGCTGATGTCTTGCTCTGGCAAATAAACCCGCGCCAACCATCCGGACTCGCGGTAGGCAGCGGCCACAGCGTCGGTGGCGCGTTGCAGACCCGCAAAGTCCAGCGTGCGCCCAACGAATTCGGCCAAAGCAGACATCAACGCTTCGGTGCTCAAAAGTCGGTGACCCAACAATTGGAACGATTTGACGTTCACGGTCACCCCTGAACGCGGTTGGATCTCGGGAGGGGGTGTGACGGGGGCCGGACGCACCGCTTGCGGCAAGCGCTGCTCTCGATTCAGCTCAATTTGCTGGCGAATGCTGCCAGCGTCAGGCAGGGCTTGGGCGCTGGCGCATGAATGAACAGCCGTGACAATTGTAAAAACCAAATAAATGCGATAAATTTCAACATTCATGGTTTGACTCGCTGAAGAAAATAAATTTGCCATATACGAGACCGAACCTTAGTGGAGTGTTTTTGATATCTCCAACAAATTCCAACAAACCGAGAAAATTGCTTTGCGTTTTATTTGCTCACCCCAAGAAGCCAACAAAAGCCAACAATTCGTCCATCCCTGGGTGAACGCGCTGACAGTTCTTTTGTTGCGGTTTAGGGTGTTTGTGATGGCCATCGTCTTGGTCTTGACCGTTGGCCCATCCATGGCCACCGCCCAACCGATCGCTCCAGCCATCACGGCATTTGCCGGTTGGCTGGACCGCGATGGCACGGCAACAGCAGATACCGTGCTGCACACCGCAAATTGGGAGGCATTCACAGGTTGGAAGTCTTGGGGTTTCGGTCGGGAACCGCTATGGCTGCGCATCACCGTGCCAGCTGCCTTGCGCAGCGATGAGTTACCGCAAGTTCTCGTGGTGCGTCCGCCTTATCTGGACCGGGTGACGTTTTACGACCCGGCCACTGGGGTCATTCGCCAAGCAGGTGACTTTTTGCCAGCACGTGAAGATGCACTGGGCAGCGTTGTTTTCACATTCGAGGTGCCCCCACAAACCAAAGCACGTGACGTGCTGGTTCGGATTGAAAGCTCCAGCACACGGCTGGTTTACTTGGCCATGTTGCCAATGGCAGAAGCCAAGATTTTCACGCGATGGGTGGAATGGGTGACCGGCAGTTTTTTGCTGTTATCGCTGGTACTTTGGGTGTGGTCTGTGATGGAGTGGCTCATTTCGCGAGATCGGGTCACAGCCATCTTTGCCGTCCAACAGTTCATGGTGAGCTTGTGGGGATTTTTCCATTTGGGTTTTGCCCGTGTGATTTTGGGTGAGTGGTTTCCAGAAGGGATGCTCTCTCAGACCACCTCCACAGTGGCCGCTGTGATGGTGGGGACCATCTTCTGGTTTTTTGCCACCCTGCTGATTGAGTACTCGTCGCCAGCCTGGATGCTGCGAGTCATGCGTTCAAGCTTATGGGTGCTTGTCGGGCTTGCTGTCTTTGGGGTTTTGGGGCCTACCCACCTGGCCCTCATGGGCCTCAATGCGGTGGCAACCTTTTTGTTGGGATGGCTCGTTCTCACGGTTTTGGTATCCCCAAAAGGCCAAGCCCAGTCACCCCTGCCCAAGGCCGTGATTCTGGCGTATGTCTTTTTTTATGCGTTTGTCAACGCCATCCCAACCATGACCAATTTAGGCCTGATTCAAGAGTCCCGCATTCTTTTTTACGGCAACATGAGCAACCTTGTGGCCAACGGTTTTGTGATGTTGATCATCTTGGGGGTGCGTCATCGCCGTTTCCGATCAAGGCATGAGGCGATGGCCACCCAGCTGATGCTGCAGCAAGAGCAAGTGCGAATGAACAAACAATACTTGAGTGATCAGCGGCAGTTGCTGGCCATGCTGGCGCACGAAATCAAAACCCCTTTGGCCAATCTTCGCATTTGGATGGAGGCAGGGGAAAAGGGACGCCCCGCCATGGAGCGCGCCATTGACGATATGAACCGTGTGATCGAACGCTGTGTGCACTCAGGGCAGTTGTCGGATCAGAGCCTAGAGCCGCGCATGGAGTTGCTGGACGTTGCAGAGCTCACGCGATTTGTGTGTTCGTCCAGCCGTCAACCTGAACGCGTGCTGCTCGACCTGCCCACAGATCCTTGCCCAGCACAAACAGATGCCCAGATACTTTCGATCGTTCTGAGTAATTTATTGGATAACGCCTACAAATACAGTGCACTCCATTCACGCATCACTTTGAGGCTGACAGCCACCACCGGAACACAAGCTGTGAACGGGTGGCGTTGGCAAATTGAGAATGAAGTGGGCTCAACAGGTTGGCCCGAGAGGAATAAATTATTTGAAAAGTACTACCGAAGCCCCTTGGCCCGAAAGCAATCTGGTTCCGGACTGGGCCTGTTTCTGGTGAAGGCACTCCTGGAATTGCTCAATGGGAAAGTGACCTATGCGCCGAGCGATGGTTTGGTGCGGTTTGAGATTTGGCTGCCCGCCCAGCCCAGCAACCGATCCACGTGAGGCGTTGGCTTGTGTTGGTTTGAAAGTTTCAGTTGGTGCAACATGGGTAGATCTTGGCATTTTTTGAAAAGTTAAGAATGACATTTGCACTGAAAATCCTGATCGTGGAAGACAACGATGACCTTCGTGAGGGGTGGATGTCTTTTTTTCAGAGAAAAGGGCACTTTGTGCGAGGCGTGGGTTTGGCTGCCGAGATACTGGACGAATCGGGTGATTTCACACCCGATGTTTATGTCATCGATTTGAATCTTCCAGACACAGACGGGCTGACATTGGTCCAAAAACTGCGACAGGTTCATCCAAGGGTTGGCATCATCATCACGACCGCGCGCAGCATGATTGGGGATAAGGTCCTTGGTTAC
Source organism: Comamonadaceae bacterium (assembly GCA_947451285.1). Lineage (GTDB taxonomy): Bacteria > Pseudomonadota > Gammaproteobacteria > Burkholderiales > Burkholderiaceae_C > Limnohabitans. Next base: position 1,230 of record CANFYL010000107.1, on the reverse strand, counting down.
GAAAGCGGTGCAGATATTTATTTCACCAAGCCAGTGGACCCTACAGAACTTTTGGCTGGCATTGCTGCCATCGCTAAAAAGCAATCGGCGCTTGACGTTGAGTCTGAAGCCCTGCACCTGAGACCGGATCGCCATGTTCTTGAAGGGCCCAGTGGGATCGCGGACCTGAGCCCCAATGAAACAACTTTATTGGCAGGACTGGTGCGCGCAGCTGGGCAACCGCTGGCACCTTGGCAACTGGCTGAGCTTCTAGGCTTTGGTGATGAGCTTCCCACCGCAGCCGCGCTTGAAATGCGCATTGCCAGGTTGCGAAAAAAACTGATTGCCGCTGGTGCCGCTTCCCCTGGTATCCGAGCTGTTTACAACCGCGGCTATATGCTGTGTAGCAAAATTTTGATTGGCCAATGAATCCGATTTAACAATGTGCGCACATCAGTCGCTTAAAGGGGTACTTTCTTCAAGAACGCAGAAAGCTTTGGAAGTAAAAAATCAATCAGATCAGCAGCTTACAAACGGGCGTTTGAAGGATTGAAATATTTAAAGAAGTAACTGGCGGGGAAAAAGGGATTAAAAACTCGCAATCAAACCAACTCCACAGCTGCCTTCAGCTGGCTGGGACTGCTGTAGAGATAGGCGGCGGTGGTGCTGATGGAACGGTGTCCGGCCAGCGTTTTTAGGATGTGAATGGCAGTACCTTTGTTGGCAAGGTTTGTCAAAAAGGTTCTACGCCCGCTGTGGCTGCTGGCACCCTCAACACCAGCACCCTCGTACAGCAGGGCAAAGGCCTGGGCCAAGCTGTTTGCACCGAATCCTGATTTCATGCTCTTTTGGCTTGCAAAGAATGGGTAGCTTCGGTCCACGCATTTTGCTTGAGCTGAGTAGGCTTGCAATTCCTCGCGCAGCTTGATGTTGACGAAAACTGTACGAGCGTGTCTTCCCTTGGTCATGTCGGGTAGCAAGCGAATCTCATCCTTTACTGTTCCGTCTAAGTTCATCACATCGCTCCATCGTAGGCAGGCGACTTCGCCAATTCTTAAACCAGCTAGGTGCGTGAGCAACATCATTGCTCTATTGCGTTGCGGGAAGCGGCGTGTGTTGATGTAGTCCAGTACACGCGTCATCTCTTCTTTTGTCAGTGTTTTCGCTTGTGCCATTCAAGTTCTCCTAAATCATGTGTTTGCGTTAATTGCATTGTGTTTTCACATATTTATCAGAGCAACCTGAGTCCGT
>CANFYL010000106.1 GCA_947451285.1 Comamonadaceae bacterium | reverse complement strand
GTGACTTGGGCGTGAGTGTGAGCCCGGTCAAACCCGGCACGGCAGGTTTGAATTTGATGGTGCGAGAGGCTTGGCGATAAGCCTGGTGCGGCAGCCCCAACAACAAAGCCGCTCAGTGAGCGGCTTTGTTTTGCGAGTGCGTGGTTTGTAGATTACAGCAAGCCGTGCATGCGCGCAAAGTGCAGGGTCTGGGTGCGGCTCTTGACGTTCAAGCGACGGAACAAGCGCCAGAGGTGAACTTTGACGGTGTGCTCGCTGATCTCAAGTTCAGCGGCAATGTCGCGGTTGCTCAAGCCACGGTCGAGCATGATGATCAATTGCTTTTGGCGCTTGGACAGCTTGGTGTCACCGGCCACCACCACTTCTTCGTCGGGGTTGCCATCGGTCGCGGCAAACAGGCCTTGGATGGCGGCTGAAATTTCGTTGGCCGAGGTGGACTTTTCAATGTAGAGGTCGGCACCGGCTTCGATGCAGGTTTCTTCGGCTTCACCCGCAGGCATGGATGAAATCACGACCAAGGGCACTTCGCCGTACATGCCTTTGACTTCGCTCACTGCGGTGGTGCCTTTGACGCCGGGCAGCAAGAGGTCAAGCACGAACAACTCAGGGGTGCCGTTTTTGATGATGGCGGCTTGCAGCTCGCTGAATTTTTCGAGTTCGATGACTTTGGCTGCTGGCTTCATGCGGCGCAACAACATACCAATGGCTTGGCGAACCAGTGGGTGGTCATCAATGATGTACAAACTCATGTTCTTCTCTCCTGCTTTCAGTAATTCAGCCCAATGGCTTCGCGCACATCGCGCATCGTTTCTCTGGCGGTGATACGTGCTTTTTCAGTACCTGCATCAACGATATCACGAACTATTTTAGGGTTTGTCACATAGGGCTCCGCCCGCTCCAGCATCGGCTGCTGTTCTTGCAAGATGGCGTCAATGATGGGCTGCTTGCATTCTAGGCAGCCAATGCCCGCACTTTGACAGCCTTGGGCCACCCATTGGCGTTGGTCTTCGCTGCTGTAGACCTTGTGAAATTGCCAGACTGGGCATTTTTCGGGGTCGCCCGCATCGGTGCGTTTGATGCGTGCAGGGTCGGTAGGCATGCGCTTGACTTTGTGCTCAATGCTGGCGCGGTCTTCGCGAATCGCGATGGCGTTGTTGTAGCTCTTGCTCATTTTGGCGCCGTCTAAACCTGGCAATTTGCTGGCTTGGGTGAGCAGGATCTGGGGCTCAGGCAGCACGATCTTGCCCGTGCCCTTGAAGTAACCCTCCAGGCGCTCGCGGTCTTCCATCAAGAGTTCAGGGGCTGAGGCGAGATAGCCCAAGGCGCCTTCCATGGCCTTGGCGTCACCGGTTTCTTGGTAGGCCTTACGGGATTTTTCCAAGCGCTTGATGCTGTCTTTGGGCAGCTTGGCCAGGCTGGCTTGAATCTTGGCTTCGGCATTGATTTCGCGGCCATACAAATGGTTGAAGCGTCGTGCAGCTTCACGCGTGAGCTCTACATGGCTGGCTTGGTCTTCACCCACAGGCACGTACTTGGCTTTGTAGATCAAGATGTCTGCGGCTTGCAGCAGCGGGTAGCCTAGAAAGCCGTAGGTGGTCAGGTCTTTGTCTTTGAGCTTTTCTTGTTGGTCTTTGTAAGTGGGCACACGTTCCAACCAACCCAAGGGCGTGCCCATGGCCAACAGCGTGAAGAGCTCTGCGTGCTCGGGGATGCGGCTTTGTAAGAACAAAGTGCATTGCTCGGGGTCCAGGCCGGTGGCCAGCCAGTCGATCACCATCTCGTAGACGTTTTTTTCGATCACCTCACGACTTTCATAGTGGGTGGTCAAGGCGTGCCAGTCGGCAACAAAGAAGTAGCAGTCCATTTGCGATTGCAAACGGACCCAGTTTTTCAAAGCGCCGTGGTAATGGCCCAAATGCAAAGCACCGGTGGGGCGCATGCCGGAGAGAACGCGTTCTTTCATGAGATCAAGGCTTCAGTAAAAATTCAAAAGGGCTCAGCAAGAGTGACAAAGCAACCAGGGTCCACTTCATGAGTGGCCCCATCCAATAATCATTGAGGAGTTGAAAGGCCACCAAGGCTAAGACCACGTACATGCCGTAGGGCTCGACTTTGGACAACCCAACCGCTTGCTTCCAAGGCAGCAAGCCAACCAGAATACGGCCCCCGTCTAGGGGGGGCAAAGGGAACAGGTTGAAGACAAACATCGAGACGTTGACCACCACACCCGCCAAACTCATTTTTAAAAAATAGGTTTCGGTCACGTCCAAGCTGTTCATCACATAAAACGCCAGCATCCATGCCAGCGCTTGGATGAAGTTGATGGCGGGACCTGCCAGCGAGACCCAAATCATGTCGCGCTTGGGGTTGTGCAGTTGACCAAAGCGCACTGGAACAGGCTTGGCGTAACCAAACAAAAAACTGCCGCCTGTGGCCACGTAGAGCAGGGCTGGGATCACGATCGTGCCCATGGGGTCGATGTGTGGCATGGGGTTGAGGGTCACGCGGCCCATCACCCAAGCCGTGTTGTCACCCAAGCGGTGGGCCACATAGCCATGGGCTGCTTCATGCAAAGTGATGGCGAAGATCACCGGTAAGGCATAGATCAGAACGGTTTGAATCAGGTCAGAGAAATTCACGCCATCATTCTCGCATTCAAGCCAAGCGGCTTACCCCATGCCCAAGATGCTCAAGGGGCCGCGTCCTTGACGAATCAAGGTGGGGCCACCGCCGTTGTCCATGGTGGTGAGGTCGACGACGGTGGTGGGTTCTAAGGGGCAAGCTCCTGCATCGATCACAGCAGCCAAATCGTGTTCAAAGCGATCGCGAATTTCTTGCGCATCGTTCATGGGATCGGTTTCACCAGCGGCAATCAAGGTGGTGGCCAGCAGAGGGGCGCTGTGCAGTTCTAACAAGTCCAGCAAGCAGCGGTTTTGCGGCACGCGCAAGCCAATGGTTTTGCGTTGCGGGTGACTGACGCGACGTGGCACTTCTTTGGTGGCTTCCAAAATGAAGGTGTAGGCCCCGGGTGTGGCGGCTTTGAGCAAGCGGTATTGGCGGTTGTCGACACGTGCGTAGTTGGCCAACTCCGACAGGTCTCGGCACATCAAGGTGAGGTGGTGTTTGTCGTCGACTTGGCGCATACGACGCATCTGCTCGACGGCAGCTTTGTCGTCGAGGTGGCAGACCAAGGCGTAGCTCGAATCGGTGGGCGCGGCCACCACGCCGCCGCGTGTGAGCAAGGCCACGGCCTGCTTGAGCAAACGCTGTTGCGGATTGTCGGGGTGAACTTGAAGAAACTGAGCCATCTCAACCCGCGGCGTGCTCGCGCTGACTCAGCCAGCCGGCGCCTATGCCGCACAGGGCGATCAGCAGCATGCCCATGCGCGCCAGCGGATCGGGTACATGGGCAAACACCACCCAACCACCCAGAGTGGCAAAGGCGATGCCGCTGTAGAGAAAAGGGGTCACGCTGGCGGCAGGTGCGCGAGAAAACGCCAAGATCAACAGGTAGTGACCCAAGGTGGCGGTCAAGCCAATCAGACACATCAACTCCCACTCAAATGGGGTGATATCTGTGGTCCAAGCGCCCATCATGACCAACCCGGTGGCCAAGCCGGCACCGACCCATCCGGTGTAGAGATGCATGGAGATCGGGTTTTCGGTTTTGGCCATATGGCTGGTCAAGATTTGAAACATGGCGTTGAGACAAACCAAGGTCAGGGGCAGCCAAGCGTGGCTGCTGTCTACGCTGCCGCCGGGGCGAACAATCAAGAGCGCGCCGATCAAGCCCCCTGTGACGAAACCCCAGCGCCACAATGAGACACGCTCTTTCAAGACAAAGCGGGCCAAGGCGGTGACTACCAACGGGGTGATCATGATGAAGGCAGTGAATTCGGCCACTGGCATGTACTGCAAGCTGACAAACGCCAAAGTGCTGCACACCATCAGCAATAAGCCGCGCAGCAATTGCAGGCGCAGGCTCTGGGTTTTGAACATTGACATTCCCCGTTTGGGCCACAGCAAGGCGGTGCTGGCCACGGCTTGAAAGGCATAGCGAAACCAAAGCACCATCAGCAAAGGTACGCTGGTCAATAAGAATTTGTTGGCGGTATCGAGCACTGCAAAACACGCCATGGCCACGACCGTGAAGAACATGCCTGCAATCGGCAGGGGCTGAGGCGATGGGGTGCTCATTGAATGCGGTCTGTCAGCAACTCCCACACGGGGGTGAGCTGGCCTGGCAACCACGGCAAGGTCCCTAAGTCGATGCGGCTTTCATCAGGGCTGTGAAAGTCGCTGCCACGAGAGGCCGCCAAGTTGAATTCGCGCGCCATGTCGGCATATTTCACGAACTCGGGTGGGGTGTGACTGCCTGTCACCACCTCAACGCCCTGACCGCCATGGGCTTTGAACTCGGTGAACAAGGCGAACTCTTCGTTGGCTGTGAAGTTGTAGCGGCCAGGGTGTGCGATCACCGCTACGCCTTGGCAGTCAGTGATCCAATGCACCGCATCTTTGAGTGAGGCCCAGCGGTGTGGCACAAAACCTGGCTTGCCTTCGGTGAGGTAGTTGCGAAACACATCGGAGGTGTCGTGACAGACACCACTTTCCACCAAGAAGCGGGCAAAGTGCGTGCGCGAGATCAACTCTGGGTTGCCCACGTACTTCAGGGCGCCTTCGTAGGCGCCATGGATGCCCACTTTGGCCAAGCCCTCAGACATTTCTTGGGCGCGTTCGCTGCGGCCACCACGTGTGCGGCGCAAACCTTCCACGATGCGAGTGTCTTGGGCATCAAAGCCCAGGCCCACGATGTGCACGGTTTGAGCTGCAAAGGTGACGGAAATTTCAACCCCGGTGAGGTACTTCATCCCAAGTGCTTGGGCTGATGCCAGGGCACGCTGCTGGCCGCCTACTTCGTCGTGGTCTGTCAGAGCCCACAGCTCGACGCCATTGGCGTGCGCCCGAGCGGCCAGCACTTCGGGGGTGAGGGTGCCATCCGAGACCACGGAATGGCAATGCAAATCGGCGTTCAAGATAGAGGTGTTCACGCGTTCAATTGTAGGCGGGGCAGCGCCGCGCAGACATTGGCCTGCGTGGCCTGCGCCAGAACCTCGAGTGAGATGCCGCGCAACTCAGCCAATGTCTGTGCGATGCGTGGCAACTCGGCAGGGCTGTTGCGGCCTTGGGGCTGACCCGCCTGGCGTTGTTCAGCGGTGGTGTAGAGCCAGTGCGGTGGAATATCTGGCGCATCGGTTTCCAGCACGATGGCCGACAGCGGCAAAGCGGTGGCCAAGCGGCGCAGCTGCAAAGCCCGCTCAAACGTCAATGCCCCACCAAAGCCCAGTTTGAAACCCAGGTCGATGAAGGCGTAGGCTTGTTGCAGACTTCCATTGAAGGCATGGGCAATGCCGCCCATCACGCCGATGTCACGCAGTCCCTTGAGCAAGGGGTCTGCCGAGCGCCGCACATGCAAGATCACCGGCAGTTGGTGGCGTTGCGCCAACTTGAGCTGTGCACGGTAAAACCGCAGTTGTGTGTCCCACGCGGC
>CANFYL010000105.1 GCA_947451285.1 Comamonadaceae bacterium | reverse complement strand
TCGCTACATCGTGCCCGTCTCGGCGGGCGGCGGCTCCGACATGATTGGCCGCGCTGTGTGCGAACGTTTGGGCAAGGTCCTCGGTCAACCCATGGTGGTCGACAACCACGGCGGCGGCGGCGGCGTGATCGCCTCGCAAATGACGGCCAAGTCTCCTGCCGACGGCTACACCCTCATGCAAGGCTATGTGGCCACCCACGGCACCGCGCCTGCCACCCGCAAACTGCCCTATGACCCGATGAAAGACTTCACCCCCATCGGCATGATCGGCAGCACACCCAATGTGCTGTGTGTCAATGCCGCTTTGCCTGTGAACGACATCAAAGGCTTCTTGGACTACGTGCGTAAAAACCCAGGCCACGTGTCGTACGGCTCATCGGGCGCGGGCTCGCTGACCCACATGACCGCCGAATTGTTCAAGCTGCAAACCGGTGCGTTCATGGTGCACATCCCCTACCGTGGCATTGCGCCTGCCACCACCGACTTGATCGCAGGTCAAACCCAAGCCATGTTCCCAGGGCTGGCTGCCGCCCTGCCCCACATTCGCGGCGGGCGCATTCGTGCCTTGGCGGTCACGGGTGCGCAACGTCACCCGCAACTCAAAGACGTGCCCACCATGGAAGAAGCGGGACTCAAAGGCTTTGATGCCCAGCAGTGGTACGGCATCGTGGGGCCCGCAGGCATGCCCGCAGCCATCGTCAAACAGCTCAATGAGGCCTTGGCCAAAGTGCTGGTTCAACCCGACTTCAAAGAAAAGCTTTCTACCGAGGCCGTTGAGTTGCAAGCCATGAGCCCCGAAGCCTTTGCGGCTTATATGAAAACTGACATCGCGCGCTGGACGGCACTGGCCAAAGCACGCGGCATCATGCTCGACGCCTGAGTTTGTCTGCGTCGTGACGCACGGCGCGCGGCTTCACTGCGCGCTATAGACCCAAACTCGTACACTCATCCCCGTTTGTTTTTTCCATCCCCCACTTTGTCTGACTCTTATGGCCATCAACACCTCTGTCGCCGCCGACCACAATGCCCCGCCCGTCACCCAAATTTTGGCCAAGTACGTTGCCACCCACCCCTCCAAAGGTTGGTCTGACGCGGTCGACCACGAAGCCCATCGCACTTTTCTGAACTGGCTCGGTTGCGCCGTTGGTGCTGCCGACCACGCTGCTGCTCGCGCCGCATTGGCCGCGGTGCAATTCCTTCAGCCCGCTCCTCAAGCCAGCATTGCTGGACGCAAGGAGCGCGTCGATGTGGGCAGCGCCGCGCTGATCAACGGCATCACCTCGCACACCTTTGACTTTGACGACACCCATCTGAAAACCATCATCCACCCCGCAGGTCCCGTGGCCTCGGCCCTGCTGCCTTTGGCCGAACACTTGGGCTCCAGTGGCCGTGAAGTGATTGATGCCTTGGTGCTCGGCATCGACGTGGCCTGCCGCATGGGCAACACCGTCTACCCCGAGCACTACGACCGTGGCTGGCACATCACCGGCACCACCGGCATGTTGGGTTCGGCTGCGGCTTGCGCGCGCTTGCTCAAACTCAACACCGAACAAACCGCCATGGCCCTGGGCATTGCCGCCTCGCAACCCGTGGGCTTGCGCGAACAATTTGGCACCATGACCAAACCCTTCCACCCGGGTGCTGCTGCACGTGCGGGTTTGATGTCGGCCCTGCTGGCCAAACAAGGCTTCACCGCCAGCCCCAAAGCCCTGGAAGCGCCGCGTGGCTGGGCCCAAGTGGTGTCCACCAAATACGACTGGAACGAAGTCACCCACGAACTCGGTGAGCGCTTTGAAATCAGCTTCAACACCTACAAGCCTTTTGCTTGCGGCATCGTCATCCACCCCAGCATCGACGCCTGCGTCCAGCTGCGCGACCAAGGCGTCAAAGCCGACGACGTGGAACGCATCGAACTGCGCGTGCACTCGCTGGTGCTCGAACTCACGGGCAAGAAAGAGCCCAAAGACGGCCTGCAAGGCAAGTTCAGCGTTTACCACGGCTGTGCCGCCGGTTTGATTTTTGGTCGAGCAGCCGAAGAAGAGTTTGACGACCACATCGTCACCCGTGCCGACGTGGTGGCCTTGCGCAACAAAGTGCAAGCCACCGTGGACAACAGCATCCGCGAAGAAAGTGCCGACGTCACCGCCTTTCTCAAAGACGGCCGCAAAGTGCATGTGTTTGTGGAACACGCCATCGGCTCGGTGCAACGCCCCATGACCGACCAAGCGCTGGAAGCCAAATTCCATGGCATGAGCGACGCCGTCATTGGCGCTGAGAAAACCAACGCCCTGATCCAAGCCTGCTGGCACCTCGGCCAAGCCTCTGACCTGCGCGGTTTGGCTGCGTTGACCCATCCCTGATCGCTCGCACAGAAAGCACACCATGAGCACCCCTGCAACCTTGAACGTCGGCTTGGTGGGCCTCGGCGCCATGGGCAGCGGCATGGCCGCCTCACTGCGCCGTGCCGGTCATGCCGTGCATGTCTTTGACGTGCGCCATGACGTGGCCCAGGCCTTTGTGCGCGACGGCGGCGTGGCCTGCGCATCGCTGGCCGAGCTGGGTGGCGCTTGCGATGTGGTGATCTCGGTGGTGGTCAACGCGGCACAAACCGAAGAGGTGCTGTTTGGCAAAGATGCCGATGGCACTGGATGCGCCGCAGCCATGAAACCCGGCAGCGTGTTTGTGATGTGTTCCACCGTCGACCCCAACTGGTCGGTGGCCCTGGAAGCACGCCTGGAACAACTCGGCCTTATGTATGTCGATGCGCCCATCTCCGGCGGTGCGGCCAAAGCCGCCAGCGGCGAGATGACCATGATGACCGCGGCTAAGCCCGAGGCCTATGCCAAATGCGAGGCCTTGCTGCATGCCATGGCGGCCAAGGTCTACAAACTCGGCGACAGCGCGGGCGCGGGCAGCAAAGTCAAAATCATCAACCAGTTGTTGGCCGGGGTGCACATCGCCGCCGCTGCCGAAGCCATGGCACTGGGTTTGCGCGAAGGCGTGGCGCCCGACGCCTTGTACGAGGTGATCACCCACAGCGCCGGCAACAGCTGGATGTTTGAAAACCGCATGGCCCACGTGCTGGCGGGCGACTACACGCCTTTGTCGGCGGTGGACATCTTCGTCAAAGACTTGGGCCTGGTGCTCGACATGGCGCGCGCCAGCAAGTTTCCGCTGCCGCTCTCAAGCACCGCACACCAAATGTTCATGCAAGCCTCCACTGCTGGTTTTGCGCGCGAAGACGACAGCGCCGTGATCAAAATCTTCCCTGGAATTGAACTGCCCAAAAAGCCATGAAAACCGTCGACACCTCTGTGCTGCGCGTGGCCTACGACGAGTGGAACCCGCAAGCCAAACACGCCATCGTGTTGCTGCACGGCTGGCCAGACAGCACGCGCTGCTGGGCCCAGGTGGCGCCTGAGTTGGCTGCTGAGGGCTACCGCGTCATCGTGCCAGCGCTGCGGGGTTTCTCGCCCACCACATTCCTCAAACCCGACACTCCACGTACCGGCCAACTCGCCGCCTTGGGCCGTGACTTGGTGGAGTTCGTGCACGCTTTGAAATTGCAACAGCCGGTGCTTGCCGGCCACGACTGGGGTGCACGCGCCGCGGCCAACGCCTGTGGCCTGGCGCCCGGCATCGCCAGCCATCTGGTGATGATGTCGGTCGGCTACGGCACCAACAGCCCAGACCAAGCGCTCAGCCTAGAACAAGCCCGCAACTACTGGTATCACTGGTACATGGCCACCCCGCGCGGGGCCGACAGCGTGCACCATGACCGGCGCCGCTTCACCCAAATGATGTGGGACACCTGGGCCCCCGAGGGGTGGTACAGCGCAGCTGAATTCGAAGCCACAGCCGATGCGTTTGACAACGCCGACTGGCCCGAGATCGTGCTGCACTCCTACCGCCACCGCTGGGGCCATGCGCTGGGTGATCCGACCTACGCGGGGGACGATGCCGCACTCAACCCTGCGCCAATCCTGTCGGTGCCCACCTTGGTGCTGCACGGCGGCGCCGACAGCTGCAACATCCCTGCCGGGTCTGAAGGCAAAGAACATTTTTTCAGCGGCCCCTACCAACGCCTTGTGATCGAGGGTGCCGGACATTTTCCACCGCGCGAAGCCCCCCATGCCGTGGCGCATGCCATGCGCGACTTTCTGCAAGCGCACGCGAAAACCACTAGCAGCCCCTGATTCGGCCTTGGCCATAATCGACGCATTTCTAAAGGAGATCTTGTCATGACAACCCGATTCAAATTAACCGCCCTGAGCACCTTGCTGGTGGGCTTGCTGGCCGCCGCTGGCGCCCAAGCTCAAACCGTGCTGAAAATTGGATACCCCACCACCCAAGCCTCGCATTACGGCGTGGGCAGCACCGCCTTTTGCGACGAAATCGAAAAAGGCACGCAAGGTCGCTACAAGTGCCAACAGTTCCCCGCAAGCGCCTTGGGTGGTGAGCGCGAAATGATCGAAGCCGTGCAACTGGGCACCCTAGATTTCGTCAACACCTCCACCGGCCCCGTGGGCAACTTTGTGCCTGAAGTCAAGATCGTCGATATTCCCTTCCTGTTTCGCGACTACGACCACGCGCGCCACACCCTGGACGGCCCCATCGGCCAAGACATCCTGACCAAGTTCCCCTCCAAAGGCTTGGTGGCTCTGTCGTGGACCGAGAACGGTTTCCGTCATATGACCAACAACAAGCGCGCCATCGTCAAGCCTGAAGATGCTGCGGGCCTGAAGATGCGCACCATGGAAAACAAGGTTCACATGGACGGCTACCGTGCTTTTGGCATTCAGCCCACGCCGATGGCCTTCCCTGAAGTGTTTGGCGCCCTGCAGCAAGGCACTGTGGACGGTCAAGAAAACCCCATCCCCGTGATCTTGGCCTCCAAGTTCTCACAAGTGCAAAAGCATTTGTCGCTCACCGGTCACGTGTATTCGCCCGCCTTGCTGATCACCTCGCCCCGCGTGATGAACAAGCTCAGCGATGCCGACAAAAAAGTGTTCTACGCAGCGGCCAAGAGCGCTACCGTGGCGCAGCGTAAAAAGGTCAACGACGACGAAGCCAGCGGCGTGGCTCAGTTGGAAAAAGAAGGCATGACTGTCGTGCGCAAAGTCGACGGCCCCGCTTTCCGTAACTCACTGCGCAATGTGTACGCTGAATACTCCAAAGAGTTTGGCGCAGACAACATCCGCAAAATCCAAGACGTGAAATAAATCTTGGGCCTCTTTGAAGGCCTGAGGTTCAAGGCGGGGGCGCGAAGTGCCTGGCACTTCACCTCCCGCTTTTTTGATGGTCCTTTTACTCGCACCCACCCACCACTGCCATGAAAACTTTTGAACGCTACTTCCTAGCCACCAACCGATGGGTGCTCATCGTCATGCTGGCGGTGATGTCGGTCATCATCTTTGCCAATGTGGTGTTGCGCTACACCACCAGCCAGTCCATCGAGTGGGCCGAAGAAGTGGCACGCCACATGATGATTTGGCTCACCTTCATCGGCTGCGGTCCGGTGCTGCGCTACGGTGGCCACATCGCGGTAGAAAACCTGCAAGACAGCTTGCCCCGCCCCGTGGCCATTGCCATGCGCGCAGTGATTGCGCTGTTGCTCACCGGCCTGTTTGTGTTCTTCATTTGGTTCGGGCTCGAATACATGGACCG
>CANFYL010000104.1 GCA_947451285.1 Comamonadaceae bacterium | reverse complement strand
GGCGTCTTGATGACCTCTTAAGAGCCAAGAAGTTGCCCGTATGACCGACATGTACCAAACGCCTGGCGACAGGCTGCGTTTTGAAATCCTTCTCAAGTCCTTGACGGAGGGAAGTCTCAATTTGGCGGTGTTGAGCGACCATGACCAGGTGCTCGATTTTTACGGCACTTTGTTTGAAGAGCGTTTGCGCGCCAAAGGCGAAACACAAATTGAGTTTTGCGCCTCCACCAATTCAGAACAGTTGGTGCAAAAGTTCAATGAAATTTTGTCGGAGTTAACGCTCAACCAAGCGCTGGAAAAAGAAGCCAAGCACGCACCGCGGCGCTATTTGGTGTTTCGCGATTCAATCTTGATGCAAGACTTTGAGTTGCAATTGTTGGCGCGCTTGGTCAATGGTTTTCCGGCGGGCAATATCAGTGTGATTTTGTTGCTCAAGCGCAGTGGCAGCTTTCGCAGCAAGCTGGATGCCTTTGGTAAAAATTTGCTGCAGTGGGAAGTTGAGGCCAAAGTTGGCGAGGTCAAAGAGCCCCTGAAAGATTGGGTGGTGGACACCCCTGATCCCACACCCGAAGAGCTGGCTGCCAAGCTGCTCAAGCCAGTCAACAAGCCTTCATGGCGTGTGCCAGGTGCTGACAAACCCCCACCACCGCCCGTGCTGCTGACGCAAACGGTGTCTCCGGTTGTCGCCACCAGCCCAAGCTCGCCACAAGTGGCCAGTGCCATGGCTGCACCAGTGCCGCCTGCTGCTGTGACAGGTGGCGCAGCCACTCCCAACCTTCCAGAGTTCACTGAGTTTTCGCGTGAACCGGTGTTGGCTGACATCCCCATCACTGAGCCAGGTGCTCAAACACCTGTGGTGTTTGAACGTAAAGCCCGCAAAATTCCTTGGGGATCTTTATTTTTGGTGGTCTTGCTTTCTCTGGCGGTGTTTGCCTACATGCACCGAGATGTGGTGATGGCGGAAGTTGAGCTGATGAAGAAATACCTGCTGCGCGGCACGCCGGCTGCTGCTGCGCCAACGCCCAAAACTGATGCGCCCGCCACGCCAAAGCTGTTGGCTTCGGCACCTGCTTTGCCCATGGCATCGCAAGCTGCGTCTGAGCCAGTGATTGCAGCCAGCGCCGCTGCCTCGTCTGCCACAACCGCCTTGCCAGTTACACCACCTGCGCCGATCCTGACGGCCAGTGCCCCCGCGGCCGCTGTGGACAAACCCGCTATTGCCGCTGTTGAGAAAAAAGCAACGCCAGCCAGCGAACCCAAGCTGGCTGCGTCGGTGGCCAAACCCACAGTGAAAGCGGCAGAAGATAGCTCAGATGCGACTTGGTTGAAACAATTACCCGCCAGTGGGTATGTTGTGCAATTGGCGGCTTTTGACACGGAAGAAGAAGCCTCTGCTTTCAAAAGAAGCAATAAGTTGTACGAAAAGGCGCGTATTTTGTCACCGCGAAAAAAGGGCACCACCCGGCGTTACTTCATTTTGGTGGCTGGCCCTTTTGAGAACAAAGTTGATGCCGATGCTTACATGAGGTCAAACCCCTTGTTGGCCAAAGCATGGCTGCGCAGCAGCCAATCCATCCAAAGTCAGTTTGATCGCCCATGAGTTCGGTACGGAGATGTCCGCATGAAGTCTGAAGAAGAAGACAAAATTATTCGTCCAGGTCATGAGGATGAGTCTGTGCAAGTGACAGAAGAATTGGCCGATTTTGTGCCGGCTTACAAGCCCGAGACGATGACCAAGATCACTGTGCCTGACCTGCCCGATGACGCCAGCGGCATGTCGGCCGAGGCCTTGGCCAAGATTCCTACCTTGACGGAGCAGGTGACGCCTGCGCTTGCAGAGTCAGCACCTGGCGCTTCTTTGGCGCAAGCTCTGCCGCCCGAGCAGTCGCCAGCCGCTGAGGTCGGCAGCGCCACCGCCGCTGCCGATGCAGATGCAGATGCAGATGCAGATGCAGATGCCTTACCTGCACTGGCCGAGGTGGGCGAATTGCAGCTGACCGAGGTCTGTGCTGAGCTGCAAGCTGCTCAAGATACCCCGCTTGCGGCCGATTCATGGCTTGAGCAATGTCAAATTCGTATTGGCCAGCTCACTGAAGAAATTCACAAACTCAACGATCGACTTGATCAACTCGAAGAAAAAACAAAGGTTTGAACATGGCGGAAACTCAACAACCCAACGACGAGGCGACGGCAACCACGGTGGACGTGGATGCTACGGCTCAGCGCTTGACCGAGTTGGCCAATTCGCCATTGGACAGCAACGAGGTCGCGCGCCAAATTGAAGAGTTGACGTCGGTGGTGCTCGATTCCGCTGAAGTCTCCACCCGTTCTGCAAGCATTGCAGCTGACGTGAGCGCGAGCATGCGTGCGGTCGTCGCCAAGATTCAAGAGAACAACCGACTCAATGTGTTGCAGTCGCGCATTGTGATGGGAAGTTTTGCTGCTTGTTTGTTGATTGCGATCGGTATCTTTTTTGCCATCACAATCAAGATGACCAAGTCGATCAAAGAGCTTGACACCATGATTTATGCCATGGCCAAGCGGGTGATTGAGGTCGATGCCAGCATCAACTCCATCAGTAAAACCAATGCAGATTTCTCGGAAATCACCGAGAAGCAAGAAGAACTGGCCACCATCCAAACCCGGGTTGCCAACCGCTTGGAAGAGTTGGGTCGGGCTATTTCGTCCATGCCAAATAACGTGGCGGACCAAGGCAACAAGGTCAATGATCCGAAGTTTCAAAACATGCAAAAGCAGTTGCAAAGCCTTGACACCAAGTTGACGTCGCTCGAAGGCAAGATGCTGACTTTTGCCCAAGCGGCATCGGCCAAATCGGCCCCGGTTGCGGCTCCCTTGCCACAGGCCGTCTTGAGCGATATCCAAAAGCTCAAACAAGACTTGGCTGCGGTCAATCAAGCCCAAGACAAGACACAAGCTTCTGCCGCCAAGGCGGCTGTGGCCGCTACCGCAGCAGCCACGGCCGCTGAAAAAGCAGCAGAGAAAGCGGCTGCTTCTGAAAGGGCGGCAGGTGCTGAACGTTTGGCTTCGCAAAAAGCGGCGGCTGAAAAAGCGGCGGCCATGCGTGCAGGGCAAGAGAAGTCCGCAGACCAAATGGCAGCTGACAAATTGGCGGCTGAAAAAGCAGCAGCTGCGCGCGCTGCTGCTCAAAAAGCAGCGGCCGAGAAGGCTGCTGCTGAAAGAACCAGTGCCGCTGAGAAAGCCGCTGCTGAAAGAGCTGCGGCAGCCGCTACTGCTGAGAGAGCCGCAGCTGTGGCTGCAGAAAAAGCCAAGCTGTCATCTGTTCCGGCTCCAGCCTCTGCCCCAGTGCCGTCACCGGTGGTCAAAGACAGTCCGATTCGATTCCCTCGGCTACCCGCTTCGGGCGCTTCAAGCGGTCAATAAATGAAAGCTGCTGGCGCTGGCCTTGGGCCAATCGCGAAAGACATCGGGCAAATCTAGACTGGAGCCGGTTTGTAATAAAGCGCCTGGTGCCACGTTGTCCACCAACTCAGACAAGTGCTGCACACGCGTCTCGCTGACACGGCGCATGATATGTTGGGTCGACAACTCGCTGGGGGTATGAAGGCCCGCAGCTTGCATCAACTCTTGCAGTGCTTCCAATGTGTTTTCATGAAAGTTATGAACGCGGTGGGCTTTGTCGGGAACGACCAAGGCCATTTGTCGCTTTTCATCCTGTGTGGTCACGCCTGTGGGGCAGTTGCCTGTGTGGCAGGTTTGCGCTTGAATGCAACCCAAGGCAAACATGAAGCCACGTGCGCTGTTACACCAGTCAGCACCCAGCGCTAAGGCACGCGCCATGTCGAAGGCGCTGACAATTTTTCCGCTGGCGCCGATTCGAATTTGGTCGCGTAAACCCACGCCGACCAAGGTGTTGTGAACCAAGCGCAAACCTTCTTGCAAAGGCATGCCCATGTGGTCTGAAAACTCTAAAGGTGCAGCACCCGTGCCGCCTTCGGCACCATCAACCACCACGAAGTCCGGAAGAATGCCACTCTCTTGCATGGCTTTGACCATGCCAAACCACTCCCAAGGGTGACCAATGCACAGCTTGATACCCACCGGCTTGCCTTCGCTGAGGGTGCGCAAAGTTTGCACAAACTGCATCAATTCCAGTGGCGTTGAAAAACTGCTGTGCGCAGCGGGCGAGACACAGTCCTCACCCACATTGACACCGCGCGCTTCGGCAATTTCTGCCGTGACCTTGGGGCCTGGCAAGACACCGCCGTGACCCGGTTTGGCACCTTGGCTAAGTTTGATTTCCACCATCTTGACTTGCTCTGATCGGACGTTCTCGACAAACCGCTCAGGGTTGAATTTGCCTTGTTCGTCGCGACAGCCAAAGTAGCCTGAACCAATTTCCCAAATCAAGTCGCCGCCGTGCACGCGATGGTGGCGCGAGATAGAACCTTCGCCCGTGTCATGCGCAAACCCGCCCATCTTCGCGCCTTGGTTCAAGGCCATGATGGCGTTGGCGCTGAGCGCGCCAAAGCTCATGGCCGAGACATTGAACAGACTGATGTTGTAGGGTTGGGTGCAACGCGTGCCCCCCACGCTGACACGAAAGTCGTGGTGGCTCAAGACGCTGGGTGCAATGGAATGGTTGATCCATTCGTAACCGACAGCTCGCACATCGAGTTGGGTACCAAAGGGGCGTTTGTCAGAAACACCCTTGGCCCGTGAGTACACCAGTCCGCGCTGCGCTCTTGAAAAAGGGGCGGCTTCGGTTTCGGATTCAAGAAAGTATTGGCGAATTTCTGGCCGGATGTATTCCAGCATGAAGCGCAAATGCCCAAGGATGGGGTAGTTGCGCAAAATCGCATGGTGCTGTTGCTGCAAGTCGTACAAGCCGATCAAGCTCAGCCCTAAAAAGATCAGGGGCCACCAACCGCTCATGCCCATCACGCTGGAAGCGAGCAGCGTGAAGACCAAGAGCACCACCGAGGCAATGAAGACGGTATAGCGTACCGGATAGATCTGATTGAGTTTGTCCAGCATGCGTGCGTGCTCCTTGAGCGGATGAGAAAAACTTATCGGTCGGCGTTGAGTTTGGCTGCGAGTTTAGATTGTGCCAAGGCTGATGTTTCAGCACGGTGACGGGCGGAGTGGAGTTGTTGCTCTGCGGCTTGCTCGACTTCGCGCAGGTGCAACAAGATGGTGCTGCGCAAATTCACCAAATCTTGATCGAGTTGGCGCAGACGTTCTTTGAGCTCACGCTGCAAGGCCATGCGTTGGGTCAACAAGTTCACTTCTGCTGCAACGGTGCGCCAGGTGTGGGTCAGACTGTCGTTAGGGGTAGCGCGCAGCTGCTCGAACAACGACTCCATGGACGGATCATTCAGACCATTGTTGGCTTCGTTTTGGGCCTCTTCCAGCGTATCTGTCAAGGTAGGTACGTTGTCGGGCACGACAGGTGCGGGCGCACTCACTTTGGCCTTAGGGGCAGCTTGGGGGGCCAGGTTGTGCACCTGACCCCAGCCTTCTTCGGGGGTGTATTGCTTGAGCCCTTTGAAGGACAAAAATTGAGGTTCGGCAGACATGGCTTATTTACTGATCACGCCCATGGACATGCGTTTGAGAAACTGCGGAATGCTCATGCCACCCACGCCGCTGTTGCTGTTGGCTGCCACCGCTTTGTGGACCGGCTCTTCTGG
>CANFYL010000103.1 GCA_947451285.1 Comamonadaceae bacterium | reverse complement strand
TCGCCGTCAGCCCGACCGGGCCAGTGGGCTTCTAGGCGCGCCAGAATGGCCGCGTCGAGCAAGCCATCGGCCAAGGCCTCCCAGGTTTTGACTTCGGCGCGGTCGCGCCCACCGGGAGGGATGAGCTTGCCCACAGGCGACAAGGTGTCAACGTACTCCACGATGACGCGTGAATCGAACAGCGCTTCGCCTCCCTCCATGATCAAACACGGCACCTTACCCAGGGGGTTTGCTTCGGCAATGTGGGTGTCGGCGGACCAAACATCTTCAAGCAGGAACTGGTAGTCCAGTTTTTTCTCAGCCATGACGATGCGTACTTTGCGGACGTAGGGACTGGTGATGGCACCGATGAGTTTCATACGTGGCAGATTAATTTCGGAATTCGAATTTTAACGAGCAAGCGCTCGCCTCACAGGCTTAGGCTCTTTGAGCAGTCGCTCAAAGCACCTTGAACTCAGTTTTCAAGGCATAGACACCCTGCACCTAAAATCATCAGGATGAGCATTACCCAAGTCACGGCCTTGTCGCCGCTGGACGGCCGATACGCCGCCAAACTCTCCACCCTACGTCCTTTGATGAGCGAGCAAGGCTATATGCACCGCCGTGTGCAAGTCGAAATTGCCTGGTTCATTGCCTTGAGTGACGCGGGCTTTGACGAGTTCAAGCCCTTGAGTGATGCGGCCCGTAGCCACTTGCTGGGTTTGGTGAGCCAGTTTTCCACCGAAGACGCTTTGGCCATCAAAGAGATTGAGAAGACCACCAACCACGACGTGAAGGCGGTGGAGTACTGGATCAAGAACCAATTCAAGGGACACGCCGAACTCGAAGCGGCGGCCGAATTTGTGCACTTTGCCTGCACCAGCGAAGACATCAACAACACCAGCCACGCCTTGCAACTCAAAGCCAGCCGCGACCAGGTGGTGCTGCCGGGACTCGACGGTTTGATCGCCAAGCTGCGCGAGATGGCCCACACCTACGCCGATGTCCCGATGCTGAGTCGCACCCATGGGCAAACCGCCAGTCCCACCACCGTAGGCAAAGAAGTGGCCAACGTGGTGATGCGTTTGCAAACCGTGCGCGCGCGCATAGCCGCCGTGCCCATGATGGCCAAGATGAACGGCGCGGTGGGCAACTACAACGCCCACCTGAGCGCTTGGCCTGATGTGGACTGGGAAGCCTTCAGCCGCCGTGTGGTGGAAACGCCTGAGCCTGTGGGCTTGGGGCTGACGTTTCAGCCTTACAGCATTCAGATCGAACCCCACGACTACATGGCCGAGTTGTTCGATGCGGTGGCCCGTGCCAACACCATCCTGATCGACTGGTCACGCGATGTCTGGGGCTATGTGTCCTTGGGTTATTTCAAGCAGCGCTTGAAGGCGGGCGAGATTGGCTCGTCGACCATGCCACACAAAGTCAACCCGATCGATTTTGAAAACGCAGAAGGCAACTTAGGCTTGGCCAATGCGGTGCTCAAACACCTGAGCGAAAAGCTGCCCATCAGCCGTTGGCAACGCGATTTGACCGACTCCACGGTGTTGCGCAACATGGGCGTGGCGCTGGGCTATGCAGCACTGGCGTACCAATCGCTGCAGGTGGGCTTGAACAAACTGGAGCTCAACCGCGAAGCCCTGGACGCTGACCTCGATGCGGCCTGGGAAGTGCTGGCCGAGCCGATTCAAACGGTGATGCGCCGCTATGGCGTGCAAGGTGCGTATGAGAAGCTCAAAGAGGTGACACGCGGTAAAACCGTCACGCCCGAAGCCTTGCATGGTTTGATTCGCTCGCTGGAGATTCCACAGCCTGAGATTGACCGTCTGTTGGCCCTGACCCCCGGCAGCTATGTGGGCAAGGCCGCCGAGCTGGCCCGCCGCGTCTGAGCGACGCACACACCATGGCCATCAAATCCACCATCTTCAAGGCGAACGTTCAGATCGCCGACATTGACCACGGCTACTACGCCGACCACGCGCTCACCCTGGCGCGCCATCCGAGCGAGACCGACGAACGCATGATGGTTCGTTTGGTGGCGCTGTCGCTGCAAGCGCACCAACTGCAAGACATGTGCAACGGCGACGGCGTGCTGGGTTTTGGTGCCGGCCTGTCAGACCCCAACGAACCCGACGTGATGCTGCGCGACTACACCGGTCGCACACGGCTGTGGATTGAGGTGGGCCAGCCCGAAGAAAAGCCCTTGCTCAAGGCCTGCAGCAAAGCCGATCAGGTGATGCTGTATGTGTTCTCCAGCTCGGGCGAGGTGTGGTGGCGCACCATGCAAAACAAACTCATCAAACCCAGCACTTTGCAGGTGTGGCGCATTCCCAGCGCCGCCTCGCAAGAGTTGGCCAAGCTGGCCGAGCGCAGCATGCAATTGCAGGCCACGGTGCAAGAAGGCGTGGTGATGATGAGCAATGGCAAGACCACCGTGGACATCGAGTGCGAGCGCTGGAAATGAACCCCAGCGCGTGAGGCCTTCAAGCCTGCGCTGCCTCAGAGGTTTTCAGCGGCGCGCTCCGCGTATTTGTTGAACCGCCAAGAGGTGCCAATGATGCTGATGCGCCGCCAGGTGCTGCGCTTGTCGGCAGGAGACATTTCGGTCCAGTACTGCACCTCGTCAAAGGTGCGCCCGCAGCCCTTGCACTCCGGGTCGCCTTGGCTGGTGGAGCAAATCGCAATGCAGGGCGTGTCTGGCGTGCTGTGGTACCAAGTGAGCCATGCGTCATAGGCCTTGGACGGAAATCCGTTTTCGGCGGCAACGTCTTCACGGTAATAGACCATCAAGGCATAGACCTCAGCCAAGGCACGAATTTCAGGCGCGAGTGTGACGCCATCGGGAGAGGGCTTTTTGTCACGCCAAAAATTGATGGCGGCTTCGATGTCGGTGATGTGGATGCCTGACATGGCGCTAGAGTTGGCTACCTAATAAACAGGGGTGTTGAAGGGGTGTGGATGATAGCTGGGATGCTATGCTGACCCTGCATGAAGCTTATATTTTCTTGGTTACTCCACGCGGTGGCACTGCTGGCCTTGGCCCATATTTACAACGGGGTGGAAGTCACAGGCTTTGGCGCGGCCTTGGTCGCTGCGTTTGTCATCGGTCTATTCAACTTGATCGTGCGTCCTGCGCTGGTGGTGCTGACGTTGCCCGTGACTTTTTTCACACTGGGCTTGTTTTTGTTTGTCATCAATGCCCTGATGTTTTGGGCGGCGGCGGGCATCTTGGACGGCTTCCAAGTGCAAGGCTTTGGGGCTGCCTTGCTCGGCTCGGTGGTTTACTCCGCGTTAGGGCTTGTGATTGACTCAGCGCTGCAGCGCTTGTTCACGCCGCAAATTCTCTAAGGCGCGCAAGCGCGCGTCGATGATCGATGCTTCGATGTGCCCGCCTCGGTCCAGTCGACCGTCGCGCGACATGGTGCGCGCTAACTCTTGGGCGGCTTTGAGTCGATCCACCGCTGCCGGGTAATCTAATTCCACGGCTCGAGATTCAGCTTGCGCGCGAATGGCACGCAGATGGTCTCCTTGCTGCTCATACGCCAAAGAGAGTAACTGCCAAGCCAAAGCGTCGCGCGGGTGCTGATTGACCCACTGCATCAAGGCTTGACTGGCCAGCTTGGCTTGCCCTGCTTCTTTGCTTGCCAATCGACAACGCGCCAACAACATATGGCCAGCACGGTCATCCGCGGCGAGCACCCGGGCTTTGGGCTCAATCACGGCAAGCGCGTGGGCGGCGTCCCCCATGGCCAGCGCGAGCTCGGTCGTCAGCAAGCGCGCCGCATAGACGGCTGAGGCTTCTAAGTTGGGCAATGCCTGCAAACGCGACAGGTGTTGGTGGGCCGCGGCCCACTCGCGCAAGCTCATGTCAGCCATGGTGGCGCCATACAGAACACCGGCTTGCTTGGCCACAGGTGCTGCGCTTAAGTTGCTGGCAGAGCCTTGGGCGCTGATGGCCCGCAGGGCATCGACGCCGGGGCCTGTGAGCACTTGAGCGCGTGCAGCCATCATGGCGTGCACCGCTCGCAATGACAGCGCAGGCCTTTGGGGCAGCAACTGTTGACGGGCTTGCGCATCGGCAATGCGCTCATTGGTCATCGGGTGGCTGCGTAAATATGGAAATGCGCCGTTGTCGTTCAAACGTGCCGCTTGCTGGAGTTTTTCGAACATGGTGACAAAACCCATGGGCTCAAATCCAGCTTCCGTCATCACGCCATACCCAATGCGATCGGCCTCGCGCTCCATGTCGCGCGAAAAATTCAACTGGCTTTGCATGGCCGCCGCTGAGCCTCCCACCATGACCGCGTTGGCGGCACTCATGCCACTTGCTGTGGGCGTGCGACTGGCGGCCAGCATGCCTAAGATCATGGCAGCAGCGACCATCGGGCCTTGACGGCCTTGTTGCGCAATCATGCGGGCAATATGACGCTGGGTCACGTGGCTGAGTTCGTGCGCCAGCACCGAGGCCAACTCGTCGGGACTGGACACGGCAGAAATCAGGCCCAAGTGCACACCCAAATAGCCACCCGGCAAAGCAAAGGCGTTGATGCTTCGGTCCCGAATGAGCGCCACCTCCCATGCAAATTGCTGCTCCAACTCGGGGGTGAGTTCGCCGCGTTGACGGGCGGAGGTCATCAGCACTTGCCAAATGGATTGCAAGTAGTCACCCAAGACGGGATCATCCAAGTAGTCGGGGTCACGGTAAATCTCGCGCGCAATGCTCTCGCCCAATCGTCGCTCCGCACCCAAGGGCAGCTCCGCCCCGTCGCCTAAGTTAGGCAAGCGGCCGGCAGGTGTTTGTGCGTGCAAGGTGTTGAGCGGTAGCCCCAAGCTCAGGCACAGACTCAACAAGCCGAGACGTCGCCATGCGTGTCGCAACAAAGGTAAATGATGGAGGGGTGAAAGCATGGGCACGCTGGGGTCAAACAGGCGGATCGTATGATGCGCTTGTCATGTTAACCCGCTGTGAATTTGCCTATGTCTACCCTCACCCACTTTGATGCCCACGGCCAAGCCCACATGGTGGATGTGGCCGACAAAGCCCATACCCGTCGGGTGGGTGTGGCCAGCGGCCGCATTCATATGCTTGCTGCCACGTTTGAGTTGGTGCATCTCGGCAATGCCAAAAAAGGGGATGTATTGGGCATTGCGCGCATCGCTGGTATTCAAGCCGCCAAAAAAACCAGTGACTTGATTCCCTTGTGTCACCCGCTGGCCTTGACGCGGGTGGCCGTTGAATTTGTGATGGAGGCCAACAGCCACAGCATTGAATGCACCGCCACGGTTGAGACGGTAGGACAAACCGGTGTTGAAATGGAAGCCCTCACCGCCGTGCAAGTCGCCTTGCTGACCATCTATGACATGTGCAAAGCGGTAGACCGCGGCATGACCATCACCGATGTACGCTTGCTAGAAAAGCATGGCGGCAAGTCGGGGAGTTATGTGGCGCGTTAAGAACCGCTAACGTCGGCTTCGCCGACTGGTCATCAAAAAAGTTGGTTGGTCACTCAGATGCCCGTGGTGTTGTGCTCCCGCGTGCGCGGTGGCCATGTGTTCACCCAGACCTACGGCTTTGCCGGTTCAGAGATGGACCTGATTGCCAAAGGCGTCATCCCTTGTGGTCACTTGAGTGCCTCCAAAGCACGGCTGCTGCTGAGCTTGTTGTTATCGACAGGCACAACGCCAGATGGAATTCGCGAAGTGTTTAAAACAAGCACTAGCGCATAGCCCTCAGGATTGAGACATTCCTTGGACTTGCTTGCTTTTGAGGG
>CANFYL010000102.1 GCA_947451285.1 Comamonadaceae bacterium | reverse complement strand
CATTTCTTGTACGACCGCACCCCAGAGCACGCCTCCGACATGAACGCCTTGATTGCCAAGGCTGTTTCTTCCAAAGCTAAGGAAGATTGATGAGCACCTTGGGGGGCAGCGAACCACGCGACGTGGTTGAACGTGGGGGCAATGCTCGCGCGCCGCGCACGAGGGTGCAGCGACGCCCTGTGCATGGGGTGTTGCTGTTAGACAAACCTTACGGACTCTCTAGCAACGATGCCTTGCAAAAGGCCAAGTGGCTGCTGCGCGCTGAAAAAGCGGGCCATACCGGCACGCTCGATCCTTTGGCCACGGGCGTCTTGCCGCTGTGCTTTGGCGCAGCCACCAAATTCAGTCAGCTCCATTTGGATGCTGACAAGTCCTACGAGGCCATTGCGGTATTGGGTATTCAAACCAGCACCGCAGATGCCGAGGGCGAGGTGATTGCCGAGAAGCCTGTTGATTTCAAGCCTGAGCAGTTGCAGGCCGTACAAGCCCAATTCACGGGTCCTATCACCCAAGTGCCTCCCATGCACAGTGCCTTGAAAAAAGACGGCAAAGCCTTGTATGACTATGCCCGAGCTGGCATTGAGGTTGAGCGAGAAGCGCGACCAGTCACCATCCATGCCTTGAGCCTGCAAGAAATCGAACCAGACAACGGCCAACGTCGTTTGAAGATCACCGTGACATGCAGCAAAGGCACCTACATCCGAACCTTGGGCGAAGACATTGGTCTAGCCCTAGGCTGTGGTGCCCATTTGAGCGCGCTGCGTCGCACTGTGACGGGCCCGTTTGTGGCTGAGCAATGCATCAGCTTGAGCGATTTAGAGGCTCTGCCCGAGCCAGATCGCCAAGCGCGCTTGTTGCCCGTGGATGCTTTGCTCGGAGGACACACGCCTGTCACCCTGGCACCTGAAGATGCAGGCAGATTTTTAAGTGGTGTGCGCCGCCGTGGCAGCTGGCCCGACTGCGCACGAACTGCTGTCTATGGCCAAACACCGCGTGCCTTGTTGGGCACGGCGCATGTGACCGCCGGCGAACTGATTCCGGGGCGTTTGTTGAGCCCCATCGAAATTCAATCAATCTTGGAGAGTGAAGTATGAGCAAGCAAATCCGCAATATCGCCATCATTGCCCACGTTGACCATGGCAAAACCACCATGGTGGACCAACTGCTGCGTCAATCGGGCACTTTTGCCGAGCACGAAAAAGTGGTTGATACCGTGATGGACAACAACGCCATCGAACGCGAGCGTGGCATCACCATCCTTGCCAAGAACTGCGCCGTGAGTTGGGAAGGTACCCACATCAACATCGTCGACACACCAGGCCACGCGGACTTTGGTGGTGAGGTCGAACGTGCCCTGTCCATGGTGGACGGCGTCGTGCTTTTGATCGATGCCCAAGAGGGCCCCATGCCCCAAACCCGCTTTGTGACCAAAAAGGCCTTGGCTTTGGGCCTGCGTCCAATTTTGGTGGTCAACAAAGTGGACAAGCCTGGCGCCCGTCCCAACTTTGTGGTCAATGCAGCCTTTGATTTGTTTGACAAGCTTGGTGCGACCGACGAACAACTTGATTTCCCTGTGGTGTACGCCTCGGGTATCAATGGCTGGACTTCGATGGAAGAGGGCGCAGCCGGTGAGCAGTGGGGGCCTGACATGTCGGCCCTGTTCAACACCGTGCTCAAGCACGTGCCAGCGCAAAAAGGCGACCCCGCTGCGCCTTTGCAACTGCAAATTTCTGCGCTTGACTTCTCTACTTTCGTCGGTCGCATTGGTGTGGGCCGCATCAGCCAAGGCACCATCAAGCCCATGATGGACGTGGTGGTCATGGAAGGACCTGACGGCAAAGTCATCAAAGGCCGCATCAACCAAGTGCTGACCTTTCAAGGCTTGGAGCGCGTGCAAGCCGCCGAAGCCGGTCCTGGCGACATTGTGTTGATCAACGGCATTGCCGACATCGGCATTGGCGTGACGGTGACTGACCCACTCAATCCTGCACCTCTGCCCATGTTGAAGGTGGATGAGCCAACCTTGACGATGAACTTTTGCGTCAACACCAGCCCTTTGGCCGGTCGTGAAGGTAAGTACGTCACCAGCCGTCAAATCTGGGACCGCCTGCAAAAAGAACTGCAACACAACGTGGCCTTACGCGTCAAAGAAACCGACGAAGAAGGCGTGTTCGAAGTGATGGGCCGTGGTGAATTGCATCTGACCATCTTGCTGGAAAACATGCGCCGCGAAGGCTATGAGTTGGCTGTGTCCAAGCCCCGCGTGGTGTACCGCGACATCAATGGCGAGCGTCATGAGCCGATTGAGCTGGTCACTGCCGACATCGAAGAAACCCACCAAGGTGGTGTCATGCAAGCCCTGGGCGAGCGCAAAGGCGAACTCGTCAACATGGAGCCGGATGGCCGTGGCCGTGTGCGTTTGGAATACCGCATTCCGGCCCGTGGCTTGATTGGCTTCACCAACGAGTTCTTGAACTTGACCCGTGGTTCAGGCTTGATCTCCAACATCTTTGACAGCTACGAGCCCCACAAAGGCGATATCGGTGGCCGCAAGAATGGCGTGTTGATCTCCATGGATGACGGTGAAATCTTCACCTACGCCTTGGGCAAACTCGATGACCGTGGTCGCATGTTCGTGAAAGCCAATGACCCTGTGTACGAAGGCATGATTGTGGGCATCCACAGCCGTGACAACGACCTGGTGGTCAACGCCACGCGCACCAAGCAGCTCACCAACTTCCGTGTGTCAGGCAAAGAAGACGCGATCAAGATCACACCGCCCATCGACCTCACGCTCGAATACGGCGTGGAGTTCATCGACGACGATGAGTTGGTTGAAATCACGCCCAAGAGCGTGCGTCTGCGCAAACGCTTCTTGAAAGAGCACGAGCGCAAGCGCAACAAATAAACACCCCGGGCTTTCAAGCCCTGGATTGATGAAAAAGCCGAAGCTTGACCCTTCGGCTTTTCACAAGCCTCGTCTGCTGACAGCAAAGGAAGTTGTATGAACCCTTTCACATCTGATGTATCCCACGCGCGTGTCGGTCACGTGGGCTTGATCACCCTCAGCCGGCCACAAGCGCTCAATGCCCTGTCACTGGCCATGGTGCGTGAACTCACCCAGGTGCTCATCGACTGGCAACACGACCCGCAGGTGTGGGCTGTGGCTGTCAGAGGCAGCAACAAGCAAGGACCCTTCGGTGCTTTTTGTGCAGGTGGCGATATCCGCTATTTCCATCAAGCGGCTTTGGCGGGCGACGCCTCGCTGGAAGACTTCTTCACCGAGGAATACAACCTCAACCACTTGATTCAAAACTACCCCAAACCCTACATCGCATTCATGGACGGCATCGTCATGGGCGGCGGCATGGGCATCAGTCAGGGGGCCGCTTGGCGAGTGGCCACAGAGCGCACCCTGATGGCCATGCCTGAAACCCAAATTGGTTTGTTTCCAGACGTGGGCGGTGGTTATTTCTTAAGCCGCTGCCCAGGCCACAGCGGTGAATACCTAGCCCTCACGGGCCAAGTGTTGCACGGCGCCGATGCATTGACCGTCGGTTTGGCCGATGTGTGCCTGCCCTCAGACGCCATGCCTGCCTTATGGGACGCCTTGAGCAACCCCAACTGGAGCAGTGGCGAGGCCTTGTTGGTGGGGCTGCAAGTGCAAGCAGAAAATTTGGAAGGAGCATGTATTGTGCAAAACGCCGCAAGGCCGAGTTGGCAAGACGCGCAGCTCGACAGCGTGTTTGCTTTGCCCAGTGTGGGAGAAATGGTTCAGTCCTTGACGCGACTGGCAGCTGGTCAAGCCGAGGGCTGGGCCGCACACACCTTGCAGGCACTGCGGCAGCGTTCACCGCTCATGCTGGCGGTCAGCCTTGAGCAAATACGCCGAGGTAGGCACTTGAGCTTGGCCGATGATTTGCGCATGGAGCGCGACTTGGTGCGGCACTGCTTTCACACCGATCACCTCCAGCGACGTGGCGCACAAACAGAAACCGTAGAGGGCATCCGTGCCTTGGCGATTGACAAAGAGCGTCAACCCAAGTGGCAGCCCGAGCGCATCGAAGATGTCACGCCTGAGATGGTGGCAGCGTTTTTTGCTAGCCCGTGGCCTGAACAAGCGCATCCGCTGCGCCATCTGGCTTAAACGCAGTGTCGCAAGCCTTGCGCTATTCAGCGTGGCAAGGTGTGCAGCGGAATGTCTTTGGTGCGTGCCAATCGGTCGAGCTGTTGGCGTGTCTGGCTGGCGAAAAAAGTGGCCAAAGCGTCGTGGGTACTGCGTTTGAGCATCTGCTGCGAGGCCTCTTGAGGTAGGCCTGCAGCTTCGCTCAGGCGCTTGGCAAAGTGAGGCTCTAACGCCGCCACCGCTACCCGGCCGTTTTTGCAGGGATAAACACGGTAGCCAGCATGGGCGCCACCCGCGTACCCGTCTGGCGTAGTCAAGCCCCAATTGCGAGGTAAGGCCAAATAAGCCGCCGCATCGCTCAAAGCAATTTCTTGAAACACACCGCGGCCGAGCAAACGCCCAGGACGTTGACGCAGCAACAGCGCTTGCAACACCGCCTCGGTGGTCAACAAAGAGCCCCCCATGTCGGCGTACAGGCTGGCGGGCATGTCCAAGCCGTTGACCAAACCGTTTTCGGCTAAATAGGTCAGATCGTGTCCAGGTTCTTCGGCCCGCGCACCAGAGGCCCCTACCACGCTGACCATGCACAGGGCAGGGTACTGGCGGTACAGAGCGGTCCAACCCAGCCCCAGTTTGGTGAGTGCTGAGGGGCGAAACGAGGTGATCAGAACATCGGTGCGTGTCAAGAGCTTGTGCAAGCGGGCTTGCCCGGGCTCGGTTTTCAAGTCGGCTTGCACCACTTGCACGCCCTGGTGCATGAGGTCATACGCCGCAGGTCTGTACTGCCCCATGGGGTCAGCTGAGGTGGCCCCATGGGGTGCCAAGGGTTCAAGCTTGGTGCAGTGGGCACCCATGCTGCAAAGTCGCATGAGGGCTGCAGGCCCTGGCAGATTGAGGGCTAGGCTGAGAACCCGAATGCCCTTGAGAGAAGATGCAGATTTTGCCTTCGACGAAACAGGATTAGGCTTTGCCATAGTCAAATTATGAATGGCAGATCAGCGGCTGGCAGGGTCGAGGCCGGTTTCTCGGACAAGCTTGGCCACGGAGGCAGAGCTCAGAAAACGCACCAAGTGTTTGGCTGCTTCTTGCTCCTGAGAGCCTTCGACCAAGGCCGAAGAGAAGAAGATGGTTTGCTGCACCGCATCGGGCAAGGTGCCCACGAAGTCGAGTTCTTTGAAGTAAATCAGTTCGCTCACTTGCTGAAAGCCCAGCTCGGCATCGCCGCGTGCCACTACCGCGCCCACGCGCTCGCTCATGATGCGTTTGGCTGTTACCTTCATTTGCTCAGCCACGCCCAGCTTGGGGAACAACTCAGTCGACAAATAAGTGCCACTGGCGCTTGCCGAGTAGGCGATGGATTTGGCTTCAAGCAAAGTTTTCTTCAACGCCTCGACGGTGCTGATGTCGGGCTTGGGCGTCCCCTTGCGTACAGCCACGCCAATTTGCGAGCGGGCCAAGTCGACGCGGCTGCCTTTGACCAATTTTCCTTGGGCCATCAGAGCTTCCAGGCCACCTTCTGACAAGATCACCAAGTCAAACTTTTCACCACGCGCGAAACGGCTAGGAATCGAGTCAGGCGCATTGCCAACCGATGCGCCAAATGCGCTGATGACTTTATTGCCAGAGGCCTGTTCATACATCGGCACCAGCTGTTTGTAGGCTTCTGTGAAAGCGCCCGAGGTGATGACGCGAATTTCTGCGGCATG
>CANFYL010000101.1 GCA_947451285.1 Comamonadaceae bacterium | reverse complement strand
GCGTGCGGTGCAATTGCCGCAAGTCGCCACCATTGCCGAGTCGGGATTTCCTGGCTTCAAAACCGTCACCTGGAATGGTTTGATGGCCCCAGCGGGCACACCCCCAGCGGTGGTGGCGCGCTTGGCCGAGGCGGTCAAAGAAGCCTTGGCCTCCGAGGGCACCCACACCAAATTTCAGCAAATGGGGGTCGATGCCATTGGCAGCACCCCCAAAGAATTCGCCGACACCTTGCGGGCCGACATCGCCATTTGGTCGGAAGCCGCCAAAGCCGCCAATTTGAAAATGGAGTAAGCCGCATGAGCCAAGCCACCCCCAGTCTCGACGCCCTGGCCACACGCGCCAAGATCGCCGTCATCGTGCCTGCCACCAACACCATCGTGCAACCCGAAATGGAGGCCATGCGCCCGAAAGGCGTGACCAACCATGTCAGCCGCATGTTGCTGCCCGTGCGGCCGTATGACGACATGCAGGCCTACCGCCAAGCGCTTGACACCGAGAAGGGCAACTTGGAAGAGGCCTTGAGCTTGGTCTTGCCGTGCGAGCCGCATGTTGTGGCCCATGGCCACTCCATCCATTCCTTTCGCGGTGACCGTGCACGTGCGCAGGCAGAGCAAGACCGCCTTGAAGCGCTGGCAGGTATTCCCTTCATCACGCCCTCCGTGGCGGTGCTAGAAGGTCTCAAAGCTATTGGCGACCCGAAACGCATTGCGGTGCTCACGCCTTACTGGCCGCCAGCGGATGCCTTGATCCAAGAGTTTTTTGTGTCGTGCGGTTACGACGTGGTGGCCAACCACGGCCTCAAAGCCAAGGGCCCAATTTCAGTGGCGCAGTTCACGCCTGAGCACATCATGGACGGCTTCAAGACCTTGAACGTGCAAGGCGTCGAAGCCTTTGTGCATGTGGGTACCAACCTTCCCGTGAGTGCCCTCACGCCGCAGATCGAAGCCGAGTTTGGCAAGCCCTTGATCGGGGTGAACGTGGCCACCTATTGGTTGGCTTTGCGCCGACTTGGCATCCAAGACCCGTTGCCAGGCTTTGGCGTGCTGGCCGAAAAATACTGAGCCCTCGCAGACTGGCTCGTTAGAGGCGAGGCGCCTGACTTCTTGCTATGCATGGGCCTGTCGCGTGTGTGCTGCGTCGGCTTAGCCCGCCAGCAATTCACGCGGCAAACTCATGATGAAGTCGTTGAGTGTTTTGGAGTCTCTTCCCGGACGCATGTGATCAGCCATGCACAAGGCGGCTGCTTCGGCGTCGCGTTTTTCCAGGGCGCTGATGATTTTTTCATGCTGGTCGTACGACGACTTGATGCGCCCCAAGGCGCCAAATGCATGCCGGCGGTAAACCCCGGTGCGTGCCCGAATGCGCAGCACCTCTTGGCGCAAGAACGGGTTGCGCGCACCCTCATAAATGACTTCGTGAAACTTCAGGTTGGCCTCTTGCCATCCATCCATGTCTTCTTTGTCAGCCAGCTTTTTGCTGTTGCGGTGCAGCTTGACCAAGGCCTGGGTGTCGTCGTGGCTCATGCGCTCACAGGCCAGGCGCACTGCGATGCCTTCTAGTTCGGCCAGCAACTCCCACAAGGACAGCAGCTGCTGCAGGTTCATTTTGGCCACCATCGAACCGCCGCGCGGCGTGCTGCTCAAAATGCCTTGCGCTTGCAACTGCAGCAGTGCTTCGCGCACCGGGGTGCGCGACACCTTGTAGTGGTCAGCCAGGGCTACATCGTCGATGGCGTCACCTGGTAACAATTCGCCGGAGGCAATGGCCGATTCAATGCGCAGTCTGATTTGGTCGCTGACTTTCATGCTGTCCCGCAGGTGATGTGCATATTTCAATTGTGGTCTAAAAATACCAAAACTCGGTTATAAATATACACAACTTAATCCAAGCAAACTTCAAGCGCACCGATGTCCAACGCATTTGAGCCCCTGCCAGACTTCATTCAATTGGCCCAGCATGCTTTTGCCAGCCAAGGGTATGCGCCGTCTGGTCCTGTGCTCAACGCCACGGCCAAAGGCTTGGCGCGCTTGCATGTGCCGGCGACAACTGCCCAGCGAGCGTCGCACGTGAGCTTTGATGAGATGCTCAAGCGGTGTGCGGATGCTTGAATTGCCTGCACGCATGACGCAACTCCAAGCGCATATTCGCGCGGGGCAGGTATCGGCCCAAGACGCGCTCTCGGCCCAAGCGGAACATGGACAAGCTTTGAACGCCAAGTTTCCTTGCGTGGTCGATGTCTTACCTGTCAAGGCCTGCGAGGAGGGATCGTTGACAGGCATTGCGCTGGCGCATAAAGATATTTTTCAACTCGCAGACCGTTTGCCCGGTTGTGGTGTTGGCTTGGGTCAGCCACAAGTGGGTGTGCAGGCTGCGGCCGCCATTTCCTCGTTGCAGCAAGCGGGGGCTAGCCAGTGGGCCACCTTGGTGATGGCCCCGCATGCCTGTGGTGCCACGTCGCAAAACAACCACTATGCGCGCAGCGTCAATCCCTTGGACGAGGGCGCTGCTGTAGGGGGTTCCTCCAGTGGTTCGGCCGTGGCCGTGGCTGCGGGCATGAGCTACGCCGCCTTGGGCACTGACACCGCAGGCTCGGTGCGCATACCTGCCGCCACATGCGGCTTGATCGGACTCAAAACCACCCATGGCTCGGTCAGCACCCAAGGCTGTGCGCCGCTGGCGCCTTCGCTCGACAGCGTGGGCATCTTGAGCCGCTATGCGCAAGACGCACGTGAAATTTGGTCGGCTTTGTGCCCGCAACTGCCGCGTGTTGCGGCAATGCGCACACCGCGTTGCCACCTGTGGTTGCCCGAAGACGGCGTAGCGCCTGACGTGGCTCAGGCCATTCGCACGTGGGCCGCGCAACTCGATGCACAAGTCACGCCGTTGGACATGGCCGACACCTTTGACGCACTCAACCGCCATGCACAGCGTGTGCTGTTGCACGAGACGGCACGCACACACCATGCGAGTTTGTGCGATGGCAGCGCAGAGCCTGGCGTACAAGCCATTGGCTTGATGGGCTTGGGGCTGCCACTGGCGTGGTACCAAGCGTCCATGCAATCGCGCGCGGGCCTGTTGCAAGACTTTGTGACGCGCTATTTTCACGATGCCGAATTTTTAATCCTGCCCTCTTTGGCAGACCCTGTGCCCGATTGGCAAACGGTCGAGGTAGGCCACGTCGCGTTTGACCGCGCGTCACTGTTTGCCATGCACCGCTACATGGGCTTTGTGAATTACCTGGGCTTGCCCGCACTCAACTTGCCCATCGCGCGTGACATGCGCGGGCGTGCCGTGTGTGTGCAAGTGCTGGCACGCCCTTTTGCCGAACACCGTTTGCTCGACTTTGCCGAGCAGGTGCCTCCTGTTTTTTGGACCCCCTGAACATGCCGAAAATTCAAGCCTCCAGCGCACTGGCGCGCTTCAAAGTGATCGACCTTTCGCGCGTGCGTGCGGGGCCGAACTGTGTGCGCATCCTGACCGATTTTGGTGCCGATGTGATTCGTGTCGAACCCCCGCCGGGTGTCGACCCCAACGAAGCCATGTTCGCCGCCAACCGCAAGGGCGGCGACTTTCAAAACATCAACCGCAACAAGCGCTCAATGACGCTCAACCTCAAAAAGCCGGGCGCCATGGAGGTGCTCATGCGCTTGGTGGCCGAGGCCGATGTGGTGGTGGAGAACTGGCGTCCCGACGTCAAAAACAAATTGGGCCTTGACTACGAGTCGCTCGCCAAAGTGAACCCGCGCATCATCTTGGCCAGTATCTCGGGCTTTGGGCAAGACGGGCCCTATGCCTGGCGCCCAGGGTTTGACCAAATCATCCAAGGCATGGGCGGTTTGATGAGCGTGACCGGTGAGGCCGAGCACGGACCGGTTCGCGCGGGCTTGGCGGTGGCCGATTTGAGTGCGGGGCTTTACTGTGCCCTGGGCATCTTGGTGGCCTTGCTGGAGCGCGAAGTCTCGGGCAAGGGGCAGTGGGTGCACAGCTCGCTGTTGCATTCGCAAATCGCCATGATGGATTTTCAAATGGCACGCTACCTCAACGACAACGATGTGCCGGTGCAAGTGGGCAACAACCACCCCACCAGCTCGCCCATGGGCTTGTTTGACGCCAACGACGGCTGCTTCAACCTTGGCGCATCGGGCGAAGGCAATTGGAAGCGCTTTTGCGATGCACTCGACAAACCCGATTGGTATGCCGACCCAGAATTTCAGACCGAGCCCTTGCGCGTGCAACACCGCGAGCGTCTGAATGCACAAATTGCGGTCGAGTTCAAAAAGAACACGGTCAAGCATTGGGTCGATTTGCTCAACCAAGTGGGCGTGCCTGCCGGGCCGGTGTACACCGTGCCGCAGGTATTTGAAGACGAACAAGTCAAACACCTCAAGGTCACCGAAACCTTGATGACCAACTTTGGCAAAGAGATGGCCTACATCACACAGCCCGTGGTGCTAGAGCGTACGCCATCTCAGGTGGTCGCACCCGCGCCGGGATGGGGTGAGCACACCGACGAGGTGCTGCGAGAAGCCGGTTATTCGGACGCAGAGATTCAACAATTTCACACACAAGAGGTGGTTTGAGCATGGGTGCCATACATGTCACACACGACGCGCATGTGAGCGTGGTCACGATCGACGACGTTGATCGCTACAACGCCATGAGCCTGTCGATGTGGATTGCTTTGAAAGAGGCGTTTGATGCGATTGAACGCAACCTCGATGTGCGCGCTGTGATTTTGCGCGGCGCAGGCGAGAAGGCCTTTGTCTCGGGTGCCAACATCAGCGAGTTTGAAACTCAGCGCAACTCTGAAGCGTCGGTCGCCCGCTACAACCACAGCGTGGCGCAAGCGCAAGAGGCGATCACGCGCTGCCGTGTGCCGGTGATTGCCGCCATCAGTGGCATTTGTTACGGCGGTGGTTTGGGCTTGGCTTTGAGCTGCGATGTGCGCTATGCCAGCCCAGCCTCTAAATTCCGCATGCCCGCCGCCCGCTTGGGCCTGGGCTATGGCTACCGTGGCATGAAAAGCATTGTGCAAAACCTCGGGCCCACGGCAGCGGCTGAAGCGTTCTACACCGCCAAGGTGTATGTGGCCAGCGAGGCCGCACACATCGGCATCGTCAACGCGGTGCATGACGATGTGTTTGCACACTGCGCCGAAGTGGCCCTGCAAATTGCACAAAACGCGCCCCTCACCGTGCAAGCGGCCAAGCAAGCCATGCTGTGCATTGCCGACGGTGACGATTCTCAAATTGCACGCATCGACCAAGCCGTGGATGTGTGTTTCAAAAGCCAAGACTATGCCGAAGGTCGACGCGCTTTTGCAGAAAAACGGCTGCCTCAGTTCAAGGGCTGCTGAAAAGCGACCGCTTGTTTCATCGACACCCATCACACACGACACACACCATGACCTCAGCATTGCAAGGCAAAACCGTTTTGATCACCGGCGCATCAGCTGGCATTGGCCGCGCCACCGCCATGACCTTGGCGCAGCATGGCGCACACATCATTGCATTGGGACGTCGAGAAGATGCACTCCAACAACTTCAAGACGCGTTGCCTGCGGGTACGGTTCGCATTTTGGTGGGCGACCTCAATGACAACGCCTACCTCCAGCACGTGGAGGCGGTGGCCAGCGAGGTGGACATTTTTGTCAACAACGCAGGCGTTTTGCGTTATGCGCCTTTGTTGGAGTTGTCTGCCGAAGACTGCGCGTGGATGTTCCAAACCAATGTGTTGGCCTCGTTGAAAGTGACCCAAATTTTGGGCCGCGCCATGGTGGCACGCAAGGCGGGCCACATGGTGTTCATGACCTCGATTGCCGCGCGCGAGGTGTATC
>CANFYL010000100.1 GCA_947451285.1 Comamonadaceae bacterium | reverse complement strand
GGGTAGCCTTCGGCGTATTTGTTGGTGAGCTGCGAGCCTTGGGCTTGCATGACGGCGGGCGAGGCGTAGTTCTCGCTGGCGATCAGCTCGATGTGGTGCTCTTGGCGCGCGTTTTCAGCCTGGATGGCGGCCCACAGTTCGGGGTCGGTCTGTTCGATCAAGATGTTGCGGTGGTACATGCTGGCAGTCCTAGTCAAGGTGATCCCGGCGTGCCGACGCATCGGCACAGGGCTGCCCAGGCGAACGGCAAAACACCTCAAGGGTTGAGGCTGCACGCTCCCCAGTGGTCAAAACTCCACGTCAGCGGTGTGGGGTCAAAAGCCCAACACGCCTATCGCCAGTCGCGCGCGGGCCAGAGTTTAGCGTGATTCCTCGTCGTCCTTGGCGGCATCGCGGCCAAAGGGGGTGAGGCGCTGGGCTTTTTCCCACAGGCTCTCGAGACGGGCGGTGGCGGCTTCAGCGGCAGACGACGGTGGTGGGGTGAGCGGCACATGGACGCCTTTGGCCACTTGTTGCAAGCGCCCGTATTCGGACATGACCTTGGCGGCATAGCCCGTGTCTTCTTTGATGTTGGCCGCTCCCACGTAAAGGCGCAGACCGCCCTCGGTGCTGCCAGCGCGGTTGATGCAGTCTTTGAGCACATTGACACCCACGCGCAAATTGGCCACAGGGTCAAAAGCGGCCAACGAGCCGCCAAAGCCCACATATTTGTCTTCGTGGACCTTGGTCATGACCTGCATCAGGCCTTGGGCGCCCACGGGGCTTTGGGCAAACGGGTTGAAGGCCGACTCGACCGCCATGACCGCCAAAATCAGCGTAGGTTCAATTTGGTTGCGGGGGCCTAAGTCATAGGCTTCGCTCACCAAGGCGCTCAGAGGTTCAGGGGCCACCCGGTACTTGCGGCTGAGCCAGTAGGCCAAATAGGCTTGCTGTTTGGGTAAATCACGGGGGTCGGTGGCGGTGGCGCGGTCGACAGCGTCGGCATCGGTGCTGATACCTGTGGCGTCGTATTGACGCTCTTGCAACCAACTGATCAGCTTGGCTTCGGTGACCGTGCGCAGGTCAGGGCGCACGCTCAGGGCCACAAACACAAAGAAAATCGACAAGCCCACCACCGCCATGCCGTTGTGGGTGATGGCAAAAAAACCTTGCGCCACATCGGCCGCGAAAGTTCGCAGTCCTAATTTAAGTGTGGCAAGAAAGGTCATGGGGATAAATTAATAAATAGGTGGCAAAGGAAAATTTTAAAGCCTCAGCGACAATGAGGGGATATTTGCTACGAGCCTTACCCGTGAACGATTCTGCCAACAAACACCTCGACTTGAATTCTCTAGACGCTTTAACGGGGGGCGCCTTCACTGCGCCCACCTCGGGCGACCGCGCTGCGCGCTTGCGCGATTGGCTGGCCAAAGAGCCAGGCGCCGAACAGCTGCAAGCGGTTTTTACCGAAATGAGCCACCGCGACAAAGGGGCAGCCAAGGTCTTGCGCGAAAAGCTCGATGAGTTGCGTCGTGCCAAAGGCCAAGATGCGCTGGCCCAAGAATGGCTGGCCAAAGGCGAGGTTCTGCGCGATGCCGCACACATCAACATCGCCGATGCCATGGCTTGGCAGCGCGATGCCGCCAAAGCCGGAGCGCCTCTGTCGCGTGAACCCTTGGCGGGTTTGAAAACGGCCCTGGCTGAGCGCGTCAAAGCGATCGAAGACTTACAGCACCAAACCCAAGTTCAACGCGAAGCCGCCGTGTTGTTGGCGCAGCGCATTGAGGTGCTGTCGACCAAGCCTTGGCAGGACGCCCAAGCCCAACGCAGCGGCTTGCAAGCCGACTTAGACCGCTGGGTGGCACAAGCCCAAGCTTTGTCCGCTGATGCCCAGTGGCCCAGTGTGGACGCCAAGTTTGCGCCTGCCTTGCAAACCAGCACCCAACAAGTGCGCGCTGTGTGGATGGCTTTTTCGGAAGCCTTGGCGTTGACCGAGATTGCTGCTGCCGATCCATCGGCCCCTTTGCCTGCGGTACCCGCATGGGCAGAACAACTGCGCATGGCGCGTGGCGGTGTCGCGCCAGCTGTGGCGACCACCTCCAAAACCGATGTGGCGCGGGTCGACCCCACGCGTCAGGTCAAACCCAGCGCAGACAAAGCCCTGGTTGACCAAAAACGCTTGGAGTTGGCGCAACAAGCCGAGGCTTTGTTCAAGCCCGCACCGACACCCAAAGCCGCCAAGTCTGCCGAGGCAAAAGCCAAGGCGGAGCCGGTGGTGGCTGTGGCGTCTGCCGAAGCAATGCCACCCGATGCCGCTTCTGTGTTGGCGCAGGCTGCACCCGAAGTACCTGCTACACCTGTCGAGGGGGCTGTTGCTACGCCCGTAGAAATATCGGTGCAAGAAGTGACTGCCGAGACCTCCGTTCACGCTGTGACAAGCGATTCGCCTGTCACCCCTCAGCCCTTGGTTGATGCCGTGATGCCCCTCGCAGCCGAACCCGAGTGGGTGCCCGCCATGGGGGGGCGCAAGATGCAAGAGTCCTTGCGCAATTTGCGTGAGGCCTGGAAAAAGATCGACAAAGAAGCCGCCCCCAACCCCGCCCTGTGGAAACGCTTTGACGCTGCTTGCAACCGCGCCCACCACGTGGTGGATGCCTGGCTGAAAGAAGCCCGTGCGCAAACCGCAGCCCACAAAGCCCAACGCTTGGCGCTGATTGAAGAGCTCAAGGCCTGGGCGGCTGAACACGCCCAAGGTCCCGATTGGAAAGGCGTGGCACGTCAGCTGCATCAATTCGCCCAACGCTGGCGCGACAGCGGCCATCTCAGCGAAAAGATGTTTGCCGAGTTGCAACCTGTGTGGAAGGCCGCCATTCATGCAGCCCACGAGCCACTGGAGGCCGTGCAAAAAGCCAGCTTGTCACGCCGCCAGGCCCTGATTGCCGAGGCCCAAGCCTTGGGTGCCGCGCCCACACTGCGTATTGATGCCGTCAAAGCCTTGCAACAGCGTTGGCAAGAAGAAGCCCACACCGTGGTGCTCGACCGCAAACAAGAGCAAAAGCTGTGGGACGCTTTCCGCCAGCCGATTGACGAAGCCTTTGCCCGCAAGTCGTCGGTCCGCGAGCAGTCGCAAGCCGCGCTGACCCCTCACGACCGTGCAGTGCTTGACGCTTCCAAAGCGCTGGAGGCCGCCATTGCCAAAGGTGACGGTGCGCAAATTCGCGCCGCCATGCAGGTGTTAGAGCAAGTCTCGCGTGGCGAGTTGCCGCCTGAGCCCGTCAAGCCTGCTGCCCCATTGGCAGCGCCTGTTGCCTCAGCGGAAGCGCAAGCCACCACAGTAGCTGCCAATGACAGCACAGAAACCGCCCCTGCGGCCACCTCTGAGGCCCATGCTTCAGGCGATGCCGCTGCCCGGGTGCCTGAGCCAGAGGCTGGCGCATCCGACGCCGCCCCTGCCACCTCGCAAGCAGAGACTTCAGACCCAGCCCCCGCAGAGACTGAGGCAGCTCAAGCCCCAGCGGCGCCTGCCCCGGCACCCAAACCCCACAAACCCGTGGTGGCTGTGCGGGGTGATGACCGCCCAGGTCAAAAACGGACCGAGGTGGCCCCGGCAGGGTTCCGTGGCCGTGATGGCAAACCTGCAGGCAAGTTTGGCGACAAGCCTGGCTTTGGCCGTGACGGTGGCGCGCGCCCAGGGCGCGATGGTCGGGACGGTGGACGTGACGGTTTTGCACCGCGTGGCCCACGTTTGGGCGACGCCGCCTTCCGTGCTCAGCGCAATGCCCTGGACATGGCCCAAGACGCCTTGCGCAAGCTGGCTGCACAAGCCCATGGTGAGGTACTCACCCAGCTGATGCATGCCTGGGAAAAACGCGATGCCAGCCATCTGCCCACGGCACAAGCCATTGGCAACAAACTCACACCGGCCCAACGCACCCAGTGGTCGCAGGCCTTGTCGTCGGCACCGCAGGGCGAGGCGGTCACGCCTTTGCTGCGTTTGGAAGTTGCCGCCGAGTTGCCCACGCCTGCTGCCCAAATGGACGCACGCCGCGCCTTGCAGTTGCAACTGCTGACCCGCCGCAACGACCCATCACCCCAGATGACGTGGGCCGCTGACGCGTCTCAGGTACTGGCTGGCGCTTATGAAGAAGCCGCCGCAAGGCGCTTGCAAGCTGCCCTGAAGGTCTTGCTCAAGCGTTGAGTGTGGGTGTGCCGAGAAGGCGCATCACCGGATTGAAATCAAAGCGCCTGTGTCTGTGCACAGGCGCTTTTTCAATGGGTGTTTGTGATGGTTTTAGCCCAAAGGGGCAGAGGACGCCAAAGGATGTCGACGCAAACCATGGTGGGCGTTGCCGGCCTCAGCCCGCCGCCAAGACACCACTTCTAAACGTGGCGCGGTGCTGCTGGCATGCCAGTCGCTCAAGACCCAGCGCTGCAAGCCGTTGCCCAAGTCATGCACGTCGGGTTGGTGGGTGTGGCCGTGCAACAGCACTTGGCAGTGGGCGGCTTGCAGCCAAGCACGCGCGGCGAGGGTGTCGACGTCGGCATAGTCGGTGTGGGTGCGTTTGCGCGCCTCGCTTTGGGCACGCATGGCTTGTGCGGCGGCTTGTCGTTGGTCTAAGGGCTGCGACAAAAACTGCGCTTGCCACGCTGGCTGGCGCACTTGGGCACGAAAGGCCAGGTAGTCGTGGTCGTTCAAGCAGAGGCTGTCGCCGTGGCTCAGCAGCAGGCTTTGGTCGCCCAAGGACAGCACGGTTGGGTCGTTCAGGTTTTGCATACCAGAGGCCTGCAAAGCCCTGGCGCCCAGCAAAAAATCACGATTACCACAGATGAAATAAACAGGCAGACGCTGAGCGGTGCGCTGGATCACAGACAAGCACTCCAAAGCAAATGGGTCTTGGGTGTCGTCACCGATCCAGACCTCAAACAGATCGCCCAAGATGAACAGAGCGTCTGCATGGGTGTGCGCCATGTAATGAGCCCAAGCGACAAATGTTTCGGGCTCGTGCGCATCCAGGTGCAGGTCTGAGATGAAGTCCACCTGTTGCCAGCTGGGTGTTGCCTCAATGTGCGACACCGCATCAGGCAACTGGCCAGTTGACACAGCCGTCGACGGCATAGACATGTCAGCTGGCCTTGTGATTGGCGCTTTAGAGGGCAACCGCTTTCTCAATCACTACGTCTTCTTTGGGCACGTCGTCGTGGAAGCCCTTGCGACCGGTTTTGACAGCTGCAATTTTGTCGACCACGTCCATGCCGTTGACCACTTTGCCAAAGACGGCATAGCCCCATCCTTGCGCACTGGGTGCGGTGTGGTTCAAAAAGCCGTTGTCCGCGACGTTGATGAAGAACTGGGCGGTGGCCGAATGGGGGTCGGAGGTACGGGCCATGGCCACGGTGTAATGGGCGTTTTTGAGGCCGTTGTTGGCTTCGTTTTCAATCGGCTCGTCGCATGACTTTTGGGTCATACCGGGCTCAAAGCCGCCACCTTGCACCATGAAGCCAGGGATGACGCGGTGAAAAATGGTTTTGTCGTAGTGGCCTTTGGCCACATAGCTCAAAAAGTTGGCAGTGCACTTAGGGGCCTTTTCGGCATCGAGTTCCAGCGTGATGACGCCGTGGTCCAAGATGTGCAGTTCGACGTGTGGGTTACTCATGGTGTTATTTCTCAAGGGTTGCAGATTGAATGACGATGGCCGTGCGAGGCACATCGGTGGCGAAGGGGCCGCCAGAACTGGTGGGCACTGCTTTGATGCGTTGCACCACCTCCATGCCAGAGACCACGCGGCCAAATACGGTGTAGCCGGGTTGCTGTGGGTTGGGATCTAAAAAGCCGTTGTCCACCACGTTGATGAAAAACTGGGACGTGGC
>CANFYL010000099.1 GCA_947451285.1 Comamonadaceae bacterium | reverse complement strand
GGACCAAATCATCAACTACCTCGAAGCCGTGGTGCGTGTCTACAACGGCTGGGGCCGCCGCGACAACATCTACAAAGCGCGCATCAAGATTTTGGTCAAGGCCGAAGGCCAGCGTTACTTTGACGAGGTCGAAGCCGAGTACCAACGCATCCTGGCCAACGGCGCACACCACACCATTCCCCAAGCCGAGCTGGAGCGCGTCAGCGCCTGCTTTGTCGCGCCGGTGTTGACACAGTGCAGTGCCTCGGACGCCGAAGCGCGCATCGCCCGCATCTTGAAAGCGGCCGCCGAAGACGATGTGGAGTTCGGCCGCTGGATCGAGCGCAATGTGGCCGCCCACAAAAACCCCGACATGCGCGCCGTCACGCTGTCTTTCAAGCGTTTGGGCCAGGCCCCTGGCGACGCCACCGCAGACCAACTCAAGCTGGCCGCCGACTTGGCCGACAAGTACAGCGCCGGTGAAGTGCGCGTCACGCACGACCAAAACCTGCTGCTGCCTTGGGTGGGTTGCGACCAGCTGCCCGAGTTGTGGCGCGAAGCGCGCAAGGCAGGTTTTGCACGCCCCAACATCCACTTGCTCAGCGACATGATTGCCTGCCCCGGTGGCGACTACTGCGCCTTGGCCAACGCCCGTTCGCTGCCCATTGCAGCCGCCATCACCGCGCGTTACCAAGACCTCGACGAGTTGTTTGACCTGGGCGAAATTGACCTGCACATCAGTGGCTGCATCAACTCATGCGGCCACCACCACAGCGGCCACATTGGCATCTTGGGCGTCGACAAAGATGGCCAAGAGTGGTACCAACTCACCTTGGGTGGCTCAGATGGCTCCACCCTCAGCGGTTCAGCCAAAGCGGGCAAGGTGGTCGGCCCCTCATTTGCCGCCGATGAAGTGGTGGACGTGATCGAAGCCGTGCTGGAGGTCTACAAAGACCAACGCACAGCGGGCGAAACCTTCACCGATGCGCTGCAACGCGTGGGCTTTGATGCCTTCAAAAATGCCGCTAATGCGGCCCGCCACGCCACCGCACGCGCCACGGCCTGATCTGTTGAGCACACACACACCATGACACTGCAACTCATTACTTCTACTGCCCATGCCGACGAGACGGCGGGCCTCGTGTTGGCCAACGATGCCGACGCCCACAGCGTGCCCTTGGATGGCGTGACACGCTTTGACCTGAACTTCCCCAAGTTCACCGATGGACGCGCCTTCAGCCAAGCGTTTGTGCTGCGCCGCCGTGGCTTCAAGGGCGACATCCGCGCCCATGGCGATGTGCTGATTGACCAACTGCTGCAAATGCAACGCAGTGGTTTTTCCAGCGCCGTGCTGCGTGCCGACCAAGACGCCGCGCACGGCCAAACCTTGCTCGGCCACTACAAAGGCTTTTACCAAGGCGATGCGGTGCATGCCGCGCCGCATTTTGCAAATGCTGATTGATGCAGCCCCACACCACCCTCGCACCCCACTGAGCCCGCGCATCCCCATGAGCACTTCCTCTCTTCTTTCGTCACACGACGCTTCCAAAGCGACCACGATGAACGCCCGCGCCAGCGACGACTACGCCGCCAAACTGGCTGACACACAGGCCTTGCTGAAACAAGCCGTCGCTGAGTTTTCGCCTGTCACACAGGCTTCGAGCCTGGGCGCGGAAGACGTGGTGATCACCCACCTCATCAACAGCTTGCGGCTTGACATTCCCATCTTTGTGCTGCAAACCGGCGCACTGCACACCGAAACCTTGGCCTTGCTAGAGCGCACCGAAGCCAACTCGCATGCGCCGGTCCATGTGTACAAGCCTGCGCACGAATCGGTCATGACCTTTGTGCGCACACACGGTCAAGACGCGATGTACCGAAGCATTGAGCTGCGCAAAGAATGCTGCGGCATTCGCAAGATGGCGCCCCTGGCACGCGCGCTGCAAGGCCAACGCGCCTGGATCACGGGCTTGCGCAAAGAGCAATCTAATGCCCGCGCCGACGTGCCCCTGCGCGATGACAGCGAAGTGGCCAGCAAAGGCTTGAGCAAATTCAACCCCTTGGCCGAGTGGACTTGGGGCGATGTGTGGCACTACATCGCCACCCAAGGGGTGGACTACAACCCGCTGCACGACCAGTTCTATCCCAGCATTGGCTGCGCACCCTGCACCCGCGCCATCGCCATGGGCGAAGACTTCCGCGCCGGTCGTTGGTGGTGGGAAAGCAGCGACCTGAAAGAGTGCGGTTTGCATGTCAAACCGCACGGCGAGCGATAGCTCGCGAGTCGCTGCTTCAGCGCAGGCTCATTTCGCGACAAGCGAAGTGAGCCGAAGCTAAGACGAATTCACTTAAAAGATTTGAACCATGAACGCCAGAACCCACAACGAGCTGCACAGCCTGAGCAACGCCCACCTCGATGCGCTGGAAGAGGAAACCATCTTCATCCTGCGTGAAGTTGCCGCCGCTTTTGAACGCCCCACCTTGCTGTTTTCGGGCGGCAAGGATTCGCTCGTCATGCTCAAGTGCGCCGAGAAAGCCTTTGGAGGAAAAACCAGCCCCTCAGGGAGCGGCCGCATCCCCTACCCGCTGTTGATGATCGACACCGGCCACAACTTCCAAGAAGTCACCGACTTCCGCGATGCACGCGCCCAAGAACTCGGTGCCGAGTTGATCGTGCGCAGCGTGGAAGACTCGATGAAGCGCGGCACCGTGCGTTTGGCCCATCCGGGTGAAAGCCGCAACGTGCACCAGTCGGTCACCTTGCTGGAAGCGATTGAAGAATTCCGCTTTGACGCGCTGATTGGTGGTGCGCGCCGCGACGAAGAAAAAGCCCGCGCCAAAGAGCGCATCTTCAGCCACCGCGACAGCTTTGGCCAGTGGCAACCCAAGGCGCAACGCCCAGAGTTGTGGACCTTGTTCAACACCCGCTTGCAGCCCGGTGAACACTTCCGCGTGTTCCCCATCTCCAACTGGACCGAGCTCGACGTGTGGCAATACATTGCCCGCGAACACATTGCCCTGCCTTCGATTTACT
Source organism: Comamonadaceae bacterium (assembly GCA_947451285.1). GTDB lineage: Bacteria > Pseudomonadota > Gammaproteobacteria > Burkholderiales > Burkholderiaceae_C > Limnohabitans. The sequence goes on along the minus strand of CANFYL010000099.1, from coordinate 2,992 downwards.
ACACCCACAAGCGTGAGGTGGTGGACCGCCGTGGCCTGCTGGTGCCCGTGACCGAACTCACCCCACCCAAAGACGGCGAAGAGGTGCAAGTGCGCGATGTGCGTTTCCGCACCGTGGGCGACATCACCTGCACCTGCCCGGTGGAGAGCACGGCCGCCACGCCCGAGCAAATCGTGATCGAAACCCTGGCCGCTGACGTCAGCGAGCGCGGCGCGACACGCATGGACGACAAAACGTCAGACGCTTCCATGGAAAAGCGCAAAAAAGACGGGTACTTTTAAACATGAAAAACCTAGAACAATTTTCGGCCCTTAAATTCATCACCTGCGGGTCGGTGGACGACGGCAAAAGCACGCTGATTGGCCGCTTGTTGGTGGACACCAAGGCGGTGTTGCAAGACCACTTGGCAGGCGTGCAGCGCGCTGGTGAAACCGACCTTGCCCTCTTGACCGATGGTCTGAGTGCGGAGCGTGAACAAGGCATCACCATCGACGTGGCCTACCGCTACTTCAACACCGAACACCGCAAGTTCATCATCGGCGACGCGCCCGGTCACGAGCAGTACACCCGCAACATGGTCACGGCGGCCTCCAGCGCCGATGCTGCGGTGGTGCTGGTCGACGCCACCAAACTCGACTGGCGCAATCCAGCGCTCGAACTGTTGCCCCAAACCCGTCGTCACGCATTGCTGGTCAACCTGCTGCGCGTGCCCTCGGTGGTGTTTGCCATCAACAAGCTCGATGCGGTAGAAGACGCCACCTTGGCCTACCAGCACATTGCCGCCGCGCTCAAGAAGTTTGCTCAGGCCGCAGGCATCACCATCACGGCCTTGGTGCCCGTCTCGGCCCTCAAAGGCTGGAACGTGGTGGACGCGCAAGCCGATTGGTGCGACTACAACGGCCCCAGCCTCTTGAACATTTTGGAGGGCTTGCCCGTCACCCCCGCTGAAACCGAGGTGGCCTTCAGCTTCCCTGTGCAATGGGTGGAAAAGTTCCACGACTCCAACGTGACGACCCAAGGCCGACGCGTGTTCTGGGGCCGTGTGGCCACCGGCAGCGTGGCACCTGGCGACACGGTCAAGGTCTTCCCCAGCGACCAAACCGCTGTGGTGTCGCAAGTTCTCTCGGCCACCCGTGAACCGCAAAACAAAGCCGCAGGTCACAGTGCGGGCATCGTGCTCGACCGCGAGGTGGATGTGTCACGCGGTGACTGGTTGCTGTCGGCCGAACACGCACCTGAGGCCCAACGCCAACTCAACACCACCATCGCCTGGATGGACGATGAACCCTTGGTGGCCGGTCGTGTCTATTGGGCGCTGCATGGCCACCGTTGGGTCAAGGCCAAGGTACAACGCGTGGTGCACCGCCTGGACGTGAACACCCTGGCAGAAGAAGAAGCCACAGAACTCTCACCCAACAGCATTGGCCACGTGACCTTGGCCCTGCAAGAGCCTTTGGTGACACTGCCTTTTGCCCAGTCGCGCATCTTGGGTGCCCTGATCTTGGTGGACACCGCCAGCCATAAAACCTCAGGCGCTGTGTTGGTGAGCTGAGCGGACTTCCGTGACCCCCTTGAATCCCGTTTAAAATCAAGGGCTTGGTTGAGAAGCACACAGCTATTTCGCCTCCCCTTTCTAAATTGATTGAATTGTCATGACGCACGTTGTCACCGAAGCCTGTATCCGTTGCAAGTACACCGACTGTGTGGACGTTTGTCCCGTCGACTGCTTCCGCGAAGGCCCCAATTTTTTGACCATCGACCCCGATGAGTGCATCGACTGCGCGGTGTGCATTCCTGAGTGCCCCGTCAATGCCATTTACGCAGAAGAAGACGTGCCCGACGGTCAACAGCACATGACGAAACTCAATGCCGAGTTGTCACAAATCGGCTGGCCCAGCATCACCAAGCGTAAAACGCCCCTGCCAGACGCTGACGACTGGAAAGACCGCACCGGCAAGCTGGCCGAGTTGCAACGCTGATTGACACCCCCATGATCGAGACCGATGCCGTCATCGTGGGTGCCGGCCCCGTCGGCCTCTTTCAAGCCTTTCAGCTGGGGCTGCAAGACATCCGCTGCCACCTCATTGATGCCCTGCCACACGTGGGCGGCCAATGCGCCGAGTTGTACGCAGACAAACCGATTTACGACATCCCGGGTTTGCCGTTTTGCACCGGGCACGAACTGGTCGAGCGCTTGCAGCAGCAAATTCGTCCATTTGCCCCCACCTTCCACCTGCACCAAGAAGTCAGCCAGGTCGCGCAGCGGCACGATGGCCGCCTCGATGTGCACACCTCGGCACAGCAACACTTCGTGTGCAAAACCCTGTTCATTGCGGCGGGTGTGGGTGCTTTTCAGCCGCGCAAACTCAACCTGGAGGGCGCCGCTGAACTGGAAGGTCGCCACATCCACTACCACCTGAGCGAGACCACACCGTTGGCAGACCAGCATGTGTGGGTGCTCGGTGGAGAAGCCCAAGCCGTGGAGGTGGCGGTGCAGCTGAGCCACATGCGCGAGCAAGTCCCAAGCAGCGTGACCTTGATCCACCGTCGTGATGTGTTTCAAGCTGAACCGCAAGCGCTGAGTGCCATGCGTGACGCTGTGGCCGCGGGCCGCTTGCAGTTGCAAATTGGCCAAATCACGGCCCTGCAAAGCGGGGACCAACGGTTGGAAGCGGTTCAGGTGGCCACACCTGAGGGCGAGACCATAGCGCGAACCGCGCAACAGTTGCTGGTGTGCTGGGGCCTGTCACCCAAGCTCGGACCCGTGGCCCATTGGGGCCTGGAGATGGCACGCAAGCAATTGGTGGTGAACACCGAAAACTTTGCCACCTCGGTGCCCGGTATTTTTGCGGTGGGTGACATCAACACCTACCCGGGTAAGAAAAAACTCATCCTGTGTGGTTTTCACGAAGCCACCTTGGCCGCCTTTGGTGCCGCCGACATCGTGCACCCCAACCGCAAAACCTTGTTGCAATACACCACCACCTCGAGC
>CANFYL010000098.1 GCA_947451285.1 Comamonadaceae bacterium | reverse complement strand
TGCCCACATGACGATCAACAAGAACGCCATCCCCAACGACCCCGAAAAACCCTTCGTCACCAGCGGCGTGCGCATTGGCACCCCCGCCATGACGACGCGTGGTTTCAAGGACGAGGAAGCGCGCATGACCGCCAACCTGATTGCCGACGTGTTGGACAACCCGCATGACGAAGCCAACATTGCGGCCGTGCGTGCCAAGGTGCATGCCTTGACCAGCCGCTTTCCGGTTTACCGCTGAGTTGGGGCGTTTCTGGCGTGAAGTTTTCCGGGGTGAAGTTTTCGCGCCGGAAACGGCAGGGGCGATGGGCACGGCGGGCTCTTCATACTGTGTACAGAAAATCATCGCCCGCCGCACCCATCACCCCCGCGGTTGGGTTAAGAGCAAGTTCTTTCGGGAACCCATGCTGAATCACAAGCATGACGCCATAAGCCACAAAAGTCACAACTGAATTGCGTGCCAACCAAAAAGCCAGCTCAAATCGCGCATTGCAGTGCATGAACACGGCGAGCGCCAGCCAAGCCAGCCGCAGACTGGGGGTATGGGTGGGGGCCGCTGATGATTTTCTGTACACAGTATGAAGAAGCGGCCCCCACCCATACCCTCAGCGAGCCCAGAACAGCAACAGCAACAGCAACAGCAAGAGCAAGAGCAAGAGCAACAAGCACCAGCGTAAGCCAAGGCAAAAACAAAACCACAAGCACAATCGCTAACAAACCAAAGCGAGACAACACCCCATGAAATGCCCCTTCTGCGGTCACCTTGAAACCCAAGTGGTCGAAACGCGCATGTCTGAAGACGGCGACTCCATCCGCCGTCGCCGCCAATGCGGCGCCTGCGACAAGCGCTACACCACCTACGAGCGCATCGATGTGAGCTTTCCCAACATCGTCAAAAAAGACGGTCGGCGTATTGAATACCAACGCCACAAACTACTCGACTCCATGAGCCTGGCCCTGCGCAAACGCCCCGTCAGCACCGAACAAGTTGACAACGCAATTGAGCGCATCGAAGAAAAGCTACTCAGCCTAGGCGTGCGCGAGGTGCCCTCCACCCGCATTGGTGAGCTGGTGATGCGCGAGCTGAAAAAACTCGACAAAGTTGCCTACATCCGCTTTGCCAGCGTCTACCGCAGCTTTGAAGACATCGACGACTTCAAGAGCTTGGTCGACGAAGTTCGCAAATAGTTTTCGAGCCGCGGCCATGGGCCGCTTTGCGCTGAGTGCCTAGCATTTGCAACATGCAAACGCCAGGCATTTTTCATTCACACAAGCCCACACATCTAGGCTTTAGTTTGGTCGAGTTAACGCTGGTGCTGGCTGTGCTGAGTCTGGTCGGCCTGCTCGCTTTGCCCAGCATGCAGCGACTGCTCGAGCGAGGTCGAGCCGAGTTGGCCCGCGACCAACTCTTGGGTGACTTGCAAAGTGCACGCGTGCGTGCCCTTCAACTCGGCCAAGCGCTGCGCCTGATCCGTTTGAGCGATTGCAGCTGGGCCACCGTCGCAGGCTCTGACTGGAGCTGTGGTTGGCAGCTGCAACTCGCCGACGGCAGTCAAACCTTACAGGTCACAGCCCTTCACACGCCCTTGTCAGTCACCTACACCAAGACCAGTGCCTTGGCCATCAGCGCGCAAGGTGACTTGGGTGGCGTGGGCGATCGCTGGACAGTGAGTTCGCGCACTCCCAGCCTGAATGTGGCTTATGCGCTGTGCCTCAACAACGCGGGGCGTGTTCGTGTGATCTCGGGCACTACATGCAGCTGAGCCACCAATCCAGCGGCGTGGCTCTGTTGGAAGCCCTGGTCGCACTGCTGCTGTTGGCATCTGGGGTGCTGGCTTCGTTGTGGCTGCAACACCTGGGCTTGCAAACCCAGCGCCAACAAGTCAACCGCAGCATGGCCATGGGCCTCGCGGACGACCTGGCCGAGCGCATGCGCCTCAACGCAGGTCAAGTGCTGCTCTACAGCCGCAGCTGGGGCGCTGGCACTTTAGGCGGTGCACCCGATTGCTCTGCCTTGGCTTGCAGCCGCGGCGATTTGGCACTGTGGGACATGGCGCAACTGCAACAAGCACTGAACACCCAGCTGCCCGAGGGCGATGCGGCGGTGTTCGCCCTCAACGGCCCCGTCGGTTGGTGGGGTGTGGTGGTGGCATGGCGCGACAGCAGCGAGAGTTACCGCACCGACACCGCTTGGGGCAGCCCCAGCTGTCCCGCTGCCATGAGTTGCTGGCGCTTGTTCTTTCGGCCTGCTTGGTAAGCACCATGCACGCGCGCGGCCATACCTTGCCTGAGTTGTTGATCGGTTTGGCCGTGAGTTTGGGCGTGGTGCTCTCGGCTGTAGCCTGCTACAACATCAGCCGCCAGTCTTGGGCGGCCTTTGACGCGGTGGATGCACTGCACCACAACGCCCGAGCCGCCTTGCGCAACCTGCACGCACAAGCCTTGAGGGCGGGTGGCGCGCAACTCAGCACCGCAGCCGATGGCCAACGGGTTCAGCGCACAGCGCCACACGACAGCAGCCAACCCGACCTGCAAGGCACCGAGGGCACCCGCACTGATAGCGTGAGCCTGGGTCACTGGCACAGCCTGAGCCCCTACGACTGCCAGGGCAACCACACAGGCAGCGACGCACTGGTACTCAACAGCTACCAGGTCAACACCAAAAAAGAACTCGCCTGCAAAGACCTGCGTCTGAGCGGCGGCACCTACCAAGCCCTGGCCGAAGGGGTCGAAGACCTGCAAGTGCGCTACGCCCAAGCCCAAGCCAACCAAACCGTTCAATGGGTCACTGCGGCCCAAGTCACTGACATGCGACAGGTGCTGGCGATTGAGGTTTGCCTGCGCTTGGTCAGCAGTCAGCCGAACACGACGCGCAACACACTCAGTTTAGGGTGCCAAGGCGAAACCGTGGCCGCAGATGGTTTCAGCCGCCGAGTGCTACGCCGCAGCCTTGCCTTGCGCAACCACACGGGTGTACTGCCATGAAGCGGCACAACGCTGGGTCACACCCAGGCCTTGCGAGCCATCAAGGGCTGGCTTTGCCCACCGTGTTGGCCATACTGGCCATGGTGGGATTGGCCGCCTTGGTGACTTGGCGCAACCTGCGCGCCAACGAGTGGCTCATCAATGCAGAGGCCGACCAGCTGCGCACCCAGCACAGCGCCGAAGCCGCCCTGCCCTTGGCGCTGCAAGACATCTTGGGCACAGCCACCGACGCACAGGGCCACATCAACCCGCGCCACACACCGGGCAACGATGCGCAAACGCATGCGTTCTTCCCCAGCAGCCTGAGCGAGCGCGACACCTTGCGCCAACGCCTGGGCGCACAAGCGTGTGTGAGCGGCATCTGCGCACCCAGCGGTGCGCCCACCCGCAGCGCCAGCGAATGGCAAGCCATGACCAACGCCGCCTGGCCTCTGAGCGGCGCCGACACCCCCTATGGGGCCAACACCACGTGGTACTGGGTGGAGGTGCTGGTCGATGCCACGCCCCTCAACCCCAGCCTGCCTTTTATTTACCGCATCACCGTGCTGGCACGCGGGGTTCTGCCCGGCACAGCGGTGGTGTTGCAAGCGCTGTGGTCGGCACCTGCCAGCCCCATGGCAGGCAGCACAAGCGGCGGCACCTGGCACAGCTGGCAGCTATTGCCCGACTGACCCCGCAAAGACCGCCACTGCACCCGCTACTGCACCCGCTATTGAACATGAGATCCACAATGCCTCGCCCCCGCCATCACCCTCGCCATCGCTCTGCGCCCCCCATCGAACAAAGTGGCTTTAGCTTGGTGGAACTCTTGATCGCCCTGGCCTGTGTCGCCGTGTTAGTGGGTTGGGCCTGGCCCAATTACCAGCAACTGCTGCAGCGCAGCCAACGCGCCCAAGCCCGCATCGCCTTGTTGCAAGCCGCCCATTGGCTCGAGCGCGCCGCCAGCGCCAACGGCAGCTACCCCGCAGCAGCCGACGTGCCCACCAGCGTGTTGCAAGCCGAAGGCCTGCGCTACCAACTCAGCGTCATCAGCAGCGCGCAAAGCTTCACCCTCACCGCCACACCCACGGGCGTGCAAGTGGGCGACGCCTGTGGCAGCTTCACGCTCACCCACACGGGCGTGCGCGGAGTGGTCAACGCGTCGCTCAGCGTGGCGCAGTGTTGGGGGCGTTGAAGGGCTCATGCCAGCGCCGTGCAGGACGCAGGCCAGCGTCGAACAGCCGTGGCTGACACCCCCACACAGGTCGAGCACCCCACCTGCACAGATAATTGCCGCATGTTTTCTCCCACCGACACCGCCCACATGGCCCAGGCCTTGGCCTTGGCTGAGCAGGCGCTGTACCTCACCGCACCCAACCCACGGGTTGGTTGCGTCATCACCAGCGCCGAAGGTGTGGTGCTGGGCAGCGGCCACACCCAAGCGGCGGGCCAGGCCCATGCCGAGGTCATGGCCTTGCGCGATGCCCAGGCCCAGGGCCACAGCGTGCAAGGTGCCACGGCTTACGTGACGCTAGAACCCTGCAGCCACCAAGGCCGCACCGGCCCGTGTTGCGATGCGCTGGTTCAAGCGGGCATTCAGCGCGTGGTGGCCAGCGTGCAAGACCCCAACCCCCAGGTGGCGGGCCAGGGCGTGGCGCGTTTGCGCGCTGCGGGCGTGCAGGTGGACGTGGGGTTGATGGCCGATGCCGCACGCGAACTCAACATGGGCTTTTTCAAGCGCATGCAGCACGGCATGCCCTGGGTGCGCATGAAAATCGCCGCCTCGCTCGACGGCCAAACCGCATTGACCAATGGCCAGAGCCAATGGATCACCCACGACGCCGCGCGCCAAGACGGCCACGCCTGGCGCGCCCGTGCCTGCGCCGTGCTGACCGGCATTGGCACCGTGCTCGAAGACGACCCACAGTTGGACGTGCGTGCCGTCGCCACGCCCCGCCAACCCAGCTTGGTGGTGGTCGACAGCCGCTTGGAAACCCCGCTCAATGCCAAACTGTTCGGCCCGAAACGCCCCGTGTGGCTCTACGCCGCGCAAGACAATGCCGAAAAACGCCGCGCCTTAGAGGCCCAAGCCGCCCACGTGACCTGCTTGGGCGAGGCCACCGGGAAAGTTGATTTGACCCAGATGCTGCACGACCTGGCGCAACGCGGCGTCAACGAGTTGCATGTGGAAGCCGGCCACAAACTCAACGGCTCGCTGCTGCGCGCCGGGCTGGTGGACGAGTTGTTGGTGTATGTGGCCCCCTTGTTGATCGGGGAAGGCCGGGGCATGAGCAACCTCGGACCCTTGTCAAACCTGCAAGAAGCTCTGGCCCTGGACTTTCATGAGGTCACACAAATTGGCCCTGATCTACGGATATTGGCCAGAGTTCGGCGGTAAGGCCCGATAAACCTGCGAAAATAGCAGGATGTTCACCGGAATCATCACCGGCGTGGGGCGCATCACCGCAGTTCACGACCTGGGAAGCTCTTTAAACCACGGCAAGCGCCTCACCATCGAGGCCCCTGCCGGGTACCTCGACGACGTGGGCTTGGGTGACAGCATCGCTTTGAACGGCGCCTGCATGACCGTCACCACGTTTGACCCCCTCCACCACCAGTTCACGATTGACATCTCGGCCGAATCGCTGGCCCGCACCAGCGGCTTGGCGCAGCTCGGGCGCGTCAACCTCGAAAAAGCCTTGCGGGCCCACGACCGCTTGGGCGGGCACATCGTGTCCGGCCATGTCGATGGCATCGGCCAAGTCAGCCACTTTGAGCGCGTGGGCGAAAGCTGGGAGCTGCGCATCATGGCGCCGCCCGAGCTGGCCAAGTACCTGGCCTACAAAGGCTCGATCACCGTCAACGGCGTGAGCCTGACGGTCAACCAGGTACAAGACTTCTTCGATGCCGACGGCCCGCTGGGTCTGCGCGGTTCAGAGATCAGCATCAACCTCATTCCTCACACCGTTGAGAACACCGCCCTCGGCAGCCTGCAAGCAGGCAGCACGGTGAACCTTGAAATTGACACCGTGGCGCGTTACGTTGAACGCATGCTGCGCGTGGA
>CANFYL010000097.1 GCA_947451285.1 Comamonadaceae bacterium | reverse complement strand
GCGGGCGACGACCATGTGGCCAAAAGCTCCACCGCGGCGCACCAGAGCGACCACATCTTCAAAGCCTGTGGTACGCCGGTGTTCTTTCCGTCCAGCGTGCAAGACATTTTGGATTTGGGCCTGCACGCCATTGCCATGAGCCGTTTCTCGGGTCTGTGGTCGGGCATGAAGACGATCCAAGAAATTGTGGAGTCCAGTGCCACCGCCGTGATCGACCCCGCGCGCGTGAACATCGTGCTGCCCGAGTTCGAGATGCCGCCCGGCGGCCTGCACATCCGCTGGCCCGACGACGCGCTGAGCCAAGAAGCGCGTTTGTTTGATTACAAGTGGTACGCCGCGCTGGCCTATGTGCGCGCCAACCGCTTGAACCACAACGTGATCGAAGGCCCGAACGACCGCTTTGGCTTGATCGCCAGTGGCAAGGCCTACAACGACACCCGTCAGGCCTTGCTCGATTTGGGGCTGGACGACGCCACCTGCCAACGGGTGGGCATTCGCTTGCACAAGGTTAGCGTGGTGTGGCCGCTGGACGCACAGCTCACACGCGAGTTCGCCACCGGCTTGCAAGAAATATTGGTGGTGGAAGAAAAACGCCAGGTCATCGAATACCAGCTCAAAGAAGAGCTCTACAACTGGCGTGCCGACGTGCGCCCCCATGTGCTGGGCAAGTTCAACGAGGTGGAAGGGGACTTCTCGGGCGGCGAATGGTCGCAACCCAATCCGAGCGCCAACACCTTGCTGAGAGCCAACGCTGACTTGAACCCGGCGCTGATTGCCAAAGCGATCGCCCAGCGTTTGAAAAAACTCGGGCTCGATGCCGACACCCAAGCCCGCGTGGATGCGCAACTGGCCATCCTCAGCGCCAAAGAACGCGCCATGCAGGTGGTGGAAGTCAAGGCCGACCGCCAGCCCTGGTTTTGTTCGGGCTGCCCGCACAACACCTCCACCCGTGTGCCCGAAGGCTCACGCGCCATGGCGGGCATTGGTTGCCACTTCATGGTGTTGTGGATGGACCGCAGCACCAGCGGCTTCACCCAAATGGGCGGCGAGGGCACGCCGTGGGTGGGGCAACAGCCGTTTGTGAACGACACCCACATGTTTGCCAACATGGGCGACGGCACTTACTTTCACAGCGGCATCCTGGCGATTCGCCAAAGCATTGCCGCAGGCGTGAACATCACCTACAAAATTTTGTACAACGACGCCGTGGCCATGACCGGTGGCCAGCCCGTGGGTGAACGCCCCGAGGGCCACAGCGTGCTGCAAATTGCGCACAGCATGAAGGCCGAAGGCGCGCAGCGCATCGTGGTGGTGACCGACGAGCCGGAGAAATACGAGGGTGCCGATGTGGGCGCAGGCGTGGCGGTGTTCCACCGCGACGAACTCGACCGCGTCCAGCGCGAGATGCGCGAGATCCAAGGCTGCACCGTCATCATCTACGACCAAACCTGCGCCACCGAAAAACGTCGTCGCCGCAAACGCGGCACGATGGTGGACCCCGCGGTGCGCGTGGTGATCAACGACTTGGTGTGTGAAGGCTGCGGCGATTGCGGCGTGCAAAGCAACTGCCTGAGCGTGGAGCCGCTCGAGACCGAGTGGGGCCGCAAACGCACCGTCAACCAAAGCACCTGTAACAAAGACACCAGCTGTTTGAAAGGCTTTTGCCCCAGCTTTGTGACGGTGGAAGGCGGCCAGTTGAAAAAGAAGGCCAAAGGCGTGACGGCCTTGGCCTACCCCAGCCCCGACCTGCCAGCGCCCAGCTTGCCGCCCCTCGGCCAAGCCTGGGGCATGGTGGTGGCGGGTGTGGGCGGCACCGGCGTGATCACCATTGGCCAGTTGCTGGGCATGGCGGCGCACATCGAGGGCAAAGGCATCGTCACCCAAGATGCCGCGGGCTTAGCGCAAAAAGGCGGGGCCACTTGGAGCCATGTGCTGATTGCCAACGACCAAGACGCGATCCGCACCACCCGTGTGAGCTTGGCGTCTGCCGACTTGATCATGGGTTGTGACCCCATCGTCACAGCGGGCAAAGAAACCTTGCAACGCATGCGCGCAGGCCGCACCCATGTGGCTCTGAATGCCTACAGCACGCCCACGGCGGCGTTCGTCAAAAACACCGACTGGCAAAACCCTGCCGAGCAATGCGTGGCTGAGATTGCACACACCGTGGGCGCAGAGGGCTTGAGCGTGTTCGACGCCAACCGCGTGGCCCTACAGACCTTGGGCGACAGCATTTTTGTCAACCCCATTATTCTGGGTTACGCCTGGCAAAAGGGCTGGGTGCCTCTGGGGCATGAGGCTTTGATGCGTGCCATGGAACTCAACGATGTGGCGGTGGCTCAGAACCAAACGGCGTTTGAGTGGGGCCGTCAATGTGCACACGACTGGGCGGCGGTGCAAGCGGCATTGGCGCCTTCTCAAACTGTGCAATTTCACAAGCCCGTGGGTGTGGACGAGGTGATTGCGCGGCGCGTGGCATTTTTGACCGACTACCAAAACGCCGCCTATGCCGCGAGCTACCTTGGCGCGGTCGAGCGTGTGCGTGCGGCCGAGGCGGCGCTGCACAAAACTTCGCTCACCGAGGCGGTGGCACGCAACCTCTTCAAGCTGATGGCCTACAAGGACGAGTACGAGGTGGCGCGTCTGCACACAGACAAAACGTTTTTACAACGCATTCAAAGCACCTTTGAGGGCGACTACACACTCAACTACCACCTAGCCGCGCCCTTGATCGCCAAGACCAACGCCAAAGGCGAGTTGCAAAAGCAAAAGTTTGGCCCGGCCATGTTGACCGGCTTCAAGTTGCTCAAACACTTCAAGGGCTTGCGTGGCACAGCCTTGGACATCTTTGGCTACAGCGAGGAGCGCCGCACCGAACGTGCCTTGATCGACGAGTACCGCGCTACGGTCGACGTGGTGTTGGCCAGGCTCATGGCGGACAACCACGCACTGGCGCTTGAGCTGGCCCGTGTGCCCGAGCAGATCAAGGGCTTTGGCCATGTGAAGGCCCGCAACTTGGCGGCGGCGCGCGGCAAGTGGAAGGGCTTGCTGGCGCAGTGGCACGCTTGACCTTGTTGGCGTCATCGTCCTGACTTGATGCAGGGATTCTCAGGGGCCTCAAGGACGTGTCCCCCTCGCCGCATACAATCCTAGGCTGCCTGCTGGGGCGCGTTTTGCGCCTTGGTGGGAGCCCTTCTATTTGGAGTTCCACTGTGTTCATTTCTTCTGCTTTTGCCCAAACCGCACCTGCTGCTGCCGCTGGTGGCGACGTCATGTCTTCGCTCACCGGCATGTTGCCTTTGGTGCTGATGTTTGTGGTCTTGTATTTCGTGATGATTCGCCCCCAAATGAAACGTCAAAAAGAACACAAGGCCATGATCGATGCGCTCGCCAAAGGCGACGAAGTGGCGACTGCGGGTGGCTTGCTGGGCAAAGTCAGCAAGCTCGGCGACACCACCTTGAGCGTCGAGATTGCCCCTGGCGTCGACGTGCAGTTGCAGCGCAGCGCTGTGGTGCAAGTGTTGCCTAAAGGCACCATCAAGTAATACCGACAGAAACACAAGCGAACATGAACCGTTACCCATTCTGGAAATACGCGATCATTTGCATCGCTTTGTTGGTGGGCTGTGTTTACACACTGCCCAACTTTTTTGGTGAAGCTCCGGCGGTGCAAGTCTCTTCGGCCAAGGCCAGTGCCAAGGTCGATCAGTCGGTGCAAGAGCGCGTGCTGGTGGCGCTTAAGGCTGCGGGCATCACCCCCGATGTGTCGACGCTGGAGAATGGCTCACTCAAAGTGCGCTTTGACAACACCGACACCCAGCTCAAAGCCAAAGACGCCATCCAGCATGCCTTGGTGCCCGATGCCAACGACCCCACTTACGTGGTGGCACTCAACCTGTTGTCGCGCTCACCAGCCTGGTTGTCGTCGTTGAACGCTGCGCCCATGTACCTGGGGCTGGATTTGCGTGGTGGCGTGCACTTCATGCTGCAAGTGGACATGCCCGCCGCGTTGACCAAAAAAACCGAATCGCTGGCCGGTGACATCCGCACCACCTTGCGTGAAAAAAATGTGCGCCACAGCGGCATCAGCCGCAACGGCCAGACCATTGAGGTGCGCTTTCGTGAGATGGCCACCTTGGAGTCCGCCCAACGCGTGATCCAAGACCAGTTTGCCGACTTGCAAACCACCAGCGCCCCAGATGGTGCCGACTTCAAACTCAGCGCCACCATCAACCCGGCGGCAGCACGCCGCGTGCAAGAGCAGGCGATCAAGCAAAACATCACCACCTTGCACAACCGCATCAACGAACTTGGCGTGGCCGAGCCGGTGATTCAGCAGCAAGGCACAGACCGCATCGTGGTGCAACTGCCCGGCGTGCAAGACACGGCCAAGGCCAAAGATATTTTGGGACGCACGGCCACGCTGGAAATCCGCATGGTCGACGAAAGTGCAGAAGCCCGTGCGGCTGAGCTGAGCAACGCGCCTGTGCCCTTTGGCACCGAGCGTTTCTTGGAGCGCAATGGCCAAGCGGTGATTGTCAAAAAACAAGTCATCTTGACCGGTGAAAACTTGACCGACGCCCAGCCTGGCTTTGACAGCCAGAGCCAAGAAGCGGCGGTGCACCTGACGCTCGACGCCAAGGGCGCGCGCATTTTCAAAGACGTGACCCGCGAGAGCGTGGGCAAGCGCATGGCCATCTTGCTGTTTGAAAAAGGCAAGGGCGAAGTGGTGACTGCCCCAGTCATTCGCAGCGAAATTGGCGGCGGTCGGGTGCAGATTTCAGGCCGTATGAGCACGGTCGAAGCCAACGATACCGCATTGCTGTTGCGCGCGGGCTCACTGGCAGCACCCATGGAGATCATCGAAGAGCGCACCATTGGCCCGAGCCTGGGTGCTGAGAACATTGCCAAAGGCTTCGATTCTGTGACCTGGGGCTTTGTGGCCGTGACTGCCTTCATGTGCGTGTACTACATGCTGTTTGGCGTCATCTCTAGCGTGGCCTTGGCGGTGAACCTGTTGCTGTTGGTGGCGGTGCTGTCCATGCTGCAAGCCACCCTGACCCTGCCTGGCATGGCCGCCATGGCCTTGGTGCTGGGCATGGCGATTGACGCCAACGTGCTGATCAACGAGCGCGTGCGTGAAGAGTTGCGCAACGGCGCGGCGCCCCAGTCGGCGATTCTGGCGGGCTACGACCGCGCTTGGGCCACCATTTTGGACTCCAACGTCACCACCTTGATTGCGGGCTTGGCGCTGTTGGCTTTTGGTTCCGGCCCTGTGCGGGGTTTTGCCGTGGTGCACTGTCTGGGTATTTTGACCAGCATGTTCTCGGCGGTGTTTTTCTCCCGCGGCTTGGTCAACCTCTGGTACGGTCGTCAAAAGAAATTGCAAAGCGTGTCCATCGGCACGGTGTGGCGCGCATAAAAAGGACATCCCGTGGAATTTTTCAAGATTCGCAAAGACATTCCGTTCATGAAGAACGCGATTGCGTTCAACGCGATTTCGTTTCTCACTTTCCTCGCGGCGGTGTTCTTCTTGTTCAGCCGTGGTTTGCACCTGTCGGTCGAGTTCACAGGCGGCACCCTGATGGAAGTCAGCTACAGCCAGGCTGCAGACTTGAATGTGGTGCGCGATCAAATAGCCAAACTGGGTTTGAACGATGTGCAAGTGCAAAACTTTGGCACCGCCCGCGACGTGATGATTCGCATGCCTGCGGTCAAAGGCCAAAGTTCAGCCCAACAAAGCGAACAGGTGTTGACCGCGTTGAGGGCGACTGACGCCAACATTCAGTTGCGTCGCACCGAGTTTGTTGGCCCCCAAGTGGGCGACGAGCTGGCGATTGATGGCTTGAAGGCGCTGGCCTTTGTGGTGGTGGGCATCATGGTGTACTTGGCCATGCGCTTCGAGTGGAAGTTTGCGGTGGCGGCCATCATTGCCAACTTGCATGACGTGGTGATCATCTTGGGCTTTTTCGCCTTCTTCCAGTGGGAGTTTTCGCTCCCCGTGTTGGCGGCGGTGTTGGCGGTGCTGGGCTACTCGGTCAACGAGTCGGTGGTGATCTTTGACCGGATTCGCGAGAACTTCCGTCGCTTTCGCAAGATGAACACGGTCGAGATCATCGACAACGCCATCACCTCCACCATCAGCCGCACCATCATCACCCACGGCTGTACCCAGCTGATGGTGTTGTCGATG
>CANFYL010000096.1 GCA_947451285.1 Comamonadaceae bacterium | reverse complement strand
TCCGTTTGCGGTCAACGTGGTGCAGTACCCCGTGCCCAGCGGCCAGCGTTGCTTCAACCTGGGCCAAGCCATCCGCAAAGCGGTGGAGAGCTATGACGAAGATTTGAACGTGCAGATCTGGGGCACGGGCGGCATGAGCCACCAGCTGCAAGGCCCGCGCGCTGGCTTGATCAACAAAGAGTTTGACAAGATGTTCATGGACAAGTTGATTGCCGATCCTTTGGCCGCTGCGGCCATCCCGCACATCGACTACGTGCGCGAAGCTGGCAGCGAAGGCATTGAGCTGGTGATGTGGTTGATCGCGCGTGGCGCGATGTCTGATATTCAAGACGGCAAAGTCACTGGCCCCGCGCCCAAATTGAAGCACCGCTTCTACCATGTGCCCGCTTCCAACACGGCGGTGGGACACGCGATTCTTGAAAACCAATAAAACTTTGGAGAAACACACATGAGCAAAACCATCAAAGTCGCCTTGGCGGGCGCAGGTGCATTTGGCATCAAACATTTGGACGGCATCCAACACATCGACGGCGTAGAAGTGGTGTCGTTGATTGGTCGCGAGCTGGAAAAAACCAAGGAAGTGGCGAAGAAATATGACATTGGCCATGTGACCACCGACTTGGCCGAGAGCTTGGCCTTGCCCGACGTGGACGCAGTGATTTTGTGCACCCCCACGCAAATGCATGCGTCACAAAGCCTGGCTTGTTTGAAAGCCGGCAAGCACGTGCAAGTGGAAATTCCCTTGGCCGACAGCTGGAAGGATGCGGACGAGGTGGTGCGCGTGGCGAAAGAAAAAGGCCTGGTGGCCATGTGTGGTCACACCCGACGCTTCAACCCCAGCCACCAGTGGGTGAACCACAAAATCAAGGCCGGTGAATTCAACATTCAGCAACTGGATGTGCAGACGTATTTCTTCCGTCGCACCAACATGAATGCGCTGGGCCAAGCCCGCAGCTGGACCGACCACTTGCTGTGGCACCACGCGGCACACACGGTGGATTTGTTTGCCTACCAAGCTGGCAGCCCGATTGTCAAAGCCAACGCAGTGCAAGGCCCCATTCACCCGACCCTGGGTATTGCAATGGACATGAGCATTCAGCTCAAAGCCGCCAACGGCGCCATTTGTACCCTGAGCTTGTCGTTCAACAACGACGGACCTTTGGGCACGTACTTCCGCTACATCGGCGACACGGGCACGTACTTGGCCCGCTACGACGACCTGTTCACCGGCAAGGAAGAGCAGATCGACGTGTCCAAAGTGGCGGTGTCGATGAACGGCATTGAGTTGCAAGACCGTGAGTTCTTCTCGGCCATCCAAGAAGGCCGTGAGCCCAACAGCAGCGTGGCCCAAGTGCTGCCTTGCTACAAGGTGTTGCACGAGCTTGAGCTGCAACTGAACGCTTAATTTTTTACGACAAGACCTGCCATGCAACAACGTCAGATTGGGCCTTTTTCTGTATCAGCCATTGGCCTGGGCTGTATGAACCTGAGCCATGCCTATGGTGCGCCGCCCGCGCCCGAGGTGGGTGCCGCCCTGTTGCACCGGGCACTGGACTTGGGTTGCACGCTGTTTGACACGGCCGCCTTGTATGGTTTTGGTGGCAACGAAACCTTGGTGGGCAAAGCCTTGAAGGCGCATCGCCACGAGATCACCTTGTGCAGCAAAGGTGGCATGGCGGGCGTGACTTTTCCAGATGGCGTCAAGCGTGTGATCGATGGTCGCCCGGAGGCGATTCGAAAAAACTGCGAAGACAGTTTGAGCCGTCTGGGCACCGATGTGATTGACCTGTACTACCTGCACCGCTGGGACAAGAAGGTGCCCATCGAAGACAGTGTGGGTGCCTTGAGCGACTTGGTGCGTGCGGGCAAGGTGCGCAGCATTGGCTTGAGCGAGGTGTCGGCCACCACGCTGCGCAAGGCGCACGCGGTGCACCCGATTGCCGCGGTGCAAACCGAATACTCGCTGTGGACGCGCAACCCCGAGATTGCGGTGTTGCAAGCGTGTCAGGAGCTGGGCGCCACCTTTGTGCCGTTCAGTCCTGTGGCGCGTGGTTTTTTATGCGGGGGCTTGCGTGATGTCAGCGGTTTGGCCCACAACGACATTCGCCGTGGCATGCCGCGTTTTGCACCCGAGACCTATGCGGCCAATGTGGCCTTGTTGGATGCCTACGAGGCTCTGGCCCGTGAAGTGGGCTGCACGCCTGCCCAATTGGCACTGGCTTGGTTGCTGCACAAAGACGCGCGCTTGGTGCCTATTCCAGGCACGCAAAACATCCAGCACCTGGAAGAAAACATGGGCGCCGCTGCGGTGGTGCTCACGCCCGAGCACATGCAGCGCCTGGAAGCTCTGATCAACACCCAGACTGTCAAAGGGCTGCGCTACAGCGCCCAAAGCATGTCGGAAGTCGACACCGAAGAGTTCTTCACCGCCTGATGGTGCCATGCTGTGCACACACGTGCAAGGCGCTTGGCACATGCGCGGTGTATAGGCCATCAATCGATGGTGACACCGCCGTTTTTGATGACTTGACGCCAGCGCTCGGTGTCTTCACGCATCCATTGCGCCATCTCTTCGGGGGTGTTGCCCACGGGCTCGGCACCTACCTCGGCAAAGCGCCGCACCATTTCCGGCGTGCGCAAAATCTCGGCGATGGTGTTCGATAGTTTTTGGGCAATGGCGGGCGGAGTTTTTGGGGGCGCCACCATGGCAAACCAAGCCACGGCAATCACGCCGGGCACAATTTCTTGCATGGCTGGAATTTGCGGCAATTGACTTTGCCGCTTGCTGCTGGTCACGGCCAACAGCTTGAGCTTGCCACTGCGCAGATGCGCGGTGGCTTGCGCGACGTTGCCAAACATGATCTGCACATGGCCCGCCAACAAATCGGCCATGGCAGGTGCATCGCCTTTGTAAGGCACGTGCACCATGCGCGCGCCGGTTTTTTGTTTAAAGAGTTCGGCCGTCAAGTGCGCGGTGGACCCGTTGCCTTGCGAGGCGTAGCTGAGTTTGTCGGGGTTGGTTTTGGCGTATTGAATCAGCTCTTGCACGGTGTTGACCGGTACCGAGGGGTGGACCATCAGCGCATTGGGCACCAATGACAAGATGGTGATGGGCGTGAACTTGGCGGGTTCGTAATTGAGCTTGGGGTAGAGGCTGACGTTGATGGACAAAGGCGGCGGGGGTGCTGCCATCAAGGTGTAGCCATCGGGCTCGGCGTTGTAGATGTATTCGGCGGCGATATTGCCTGCGGCACCTGGTTTGTTGTCGATCACGATGGCTTGGCCCAGCTTGGTGCCCAACGCTTCTGCGATCAAACGGGGAAACAAATCGGCTGAGCCGCCGGCCGGGTTGGGCACCACAATCTTGATGCTTTTGCTGGGCCAGGCGGTGGCGCTTTGTGCCGCCAAGTCATGGCTGGCCAAAGGCAATGCCACGGCCAGTGCATGGCTGAGAAAGTCGCGGCGATGGGTCGGATGCATGGTGAACTCCTGAATCAGATCAGAGGGGGATGACGAGCAAGGTTTCCACAACGCGTGAGTCGTAGACGAATCGGCGGCTTTTGAATTTAGGGCCTTCGGGTGTCATGACCACTTCGTCCTGGCATTGGCCGGTTGAGAAGATTTTCATGTCGCCGTCCAAGTCCATGGTGCGAATCACCAAGTAGTTGGAGCGCACCTGCATCACATCGCCTTCTTGGCCCACGATTTGCACGCCCGAAACGATGTGGCGGTAGTGCTGAGGCTGGTAAATGTTGGCGATGCGCATGGACTTGATGCGGTCTCTGAGCTGCGCCGCGCTGTGCGCGTCAATGATGGCCATGGGCAGTTGACGGTCGCGGTTGAACTTGGACTGCACCGTGTAGCGGCCGTCGCTCAACATCAACTCGGTGACGGCTTCAACCTGGTCTTCGTCGATCAGCCGAGCCCATTCGTAGATCAGGTTCTCGACGGCGCGAAAGTGGGTTTCACAGAACATCTTCATACCAGCCCCATGTCGTTGCGGTAGTTGTGCCAGAAATTGCGGATGGCACGCTCCGAGAGTTTGGTGTTGCCGCCGCTGGTCAGGTCTTTGCCACCCATTTCGATGAACGATTCACCACTCTGGCCATCGGCCATGGCTTTTTGCATCATTTCACACACCGCAGCGTCTTCCACCGAAATCATGCCGGCAGAGCCTGCCAAGTTGGCCTGGGTCAAACGCATTTGGGTCGTGGCTTCGTCGTCGTCTGCAAAGCCAAAATAGGTCCACACCAGATCACACTGCCCGGGCCCTTTGGGCAGCAGCTGGCGGGTGGCCAGGCTGTTGGCGATTTGGTGCAACACGAAGGACGGGTAGGTGGTCAAGATTTGCACGCTGATGCCATCGCCAAATTCGTCGCGCCATTTCAAAATGCTGGGGTCTTCCAGCTTCAAGCCTTCGTTGTGCGAGCGCAGGTCAGAGGCTGTTTTGTCAAAGTCCTGGGAGGTTTTTTCGGTCCCGGCCTTGGTGTAAAAGTACACATGGCGCCCGCTGGCGTCGAGCGTCATGCCCGACTCTTGCGACTGTCGTGACAAGCCGAATGTGCCGTAGAAAGTGTGCAAGATGTTGGCGTGGTAAGAGTCGCGCGGGTTCTCGTGGTAAGTCTTCCAGTTGGCATGGATGCGCTGGGTGTCGTAGCCCAAGACCTTGAGCGGTTTGTGCAACACACGGCGAATGCCGTCGGCCACATCGCCCAACCAGTCTTGCAAGGGGGGCGTGTCATGGTGGAAGCTGGCAAAGACCAAACCGCAGAGGGTTTCAACGCGCAACTTGCGCAAGCCGTGTTCGCTGTTCTTGAAGTCTTTGGGCAGTCCGCCTTCGCCGCGCAGACCGTGTGCGAAGGCGGCGTGGGTCAAATCACCCTGCAGGTTGTAGTTCCAAGCGTGATAGACGCAGTAGAGTTTTTTGGCTTTGCCAAACGCATCGCGGCACACCATGTTGCCGCGGTGGGCGCAGCGGTTGAGCACCGCATGCAAAGACCCGTCTTCGGCACGGGTCAGCACCACGGATTGCTCACCGATGTAGGTGGTTTTGAAGTTGCCGGGCTCGGGGACTTCGGCTTCAAGCCCAAGGTAGTTCCAGGTTTTTCCCTGAAAGATTCGCACTTGCTCTTGGGCGTAGACCTCTGGGTCGGTATAGACCCAATAGGGTGCGCGGGTGTTGCCTTCGGCGGGCCAGGTGCGCGCCGGTTTGAGCGCAGAGGAGGGCATGGCAGGCACGATAGGGATGGTGGCCTTGGCGTCTTGAGGGCACATGCTGCGTTCCGTTAGAAATAAAAGAAAAGGTGCTAAAGATACACGCCAGTGCTCAGGGAGGATGTCTTGCACACGACTGACCTGGCCCTGTGCTTGTCAGAAAACTCACACCAGCAGTCGCTTAAGATTAGGGGTTGTGAATTTCACTTCTTTACCCGTCAACCAACGTAACAAAGACACCATGGCTGCTGACAAATCCAAAATTATTTACACCCTGACCGATGAAGCGCCTTTGTTGGCCACTTATTCGTTTTTGCCCATCGTTCGAACATTCGCTGCGCCTGCGGGCATTGAGGTGGCCGAGAGCGACATCTCGGTGGCGGCACGCGTGTTGGGTGAGTTTCCCGAGTTTTTGACCGAAGCGCAAAAAGTGCCCGACAACTTGGCTGAACTGGGTCGTCTGACCTTGTTGCCCGATACCAACATCATCAAGTTGCCCAACATCAGCGCCTCGGTGCCGCAGTTGATTGCCGTGATCAAAGAGTTGCAAGGCAAGGGCTACCACCTGCCCAACTTCCCCGAAGATCCCAAGACCGATGCTGACAAAGCCATCCGTGCGCGTTACTCCAAGTGCTTGGGCAGCGCCGTGAACCCCGTGCTGCGTGAAGGTAACTCGGACCGCCGCGCACCCTTGGCTGTGAAAAACTTTGCCCGCAAGAACCCCCACAGCATGGGCGAGTGGAGCATGGCGTCGCGCACCCACGTGGCCCACATGAAGCATGGCGACTTCTACCACGGTGAAAAGTCGATGACCCTCGACAAAGCACGCGACGTGAAGATGGACCTGGTCACCAAGAGCGGCAAAACCCTTGTGCTCAAACCCAAAGTGTCGCTGCTGGCGGGCGAGATCATCGACAGCATGTACATGAGCAAAAAAGCGCTGTGCGATTTCTACGAAGAGCAATTTGAAGACGCCCGCAAGACCGGCATGATGCTCTCCTTGCACGTCAAAGCCACCATGATGAAGGTGTCGCATCCCATTGTCTTTGGCCATGCTGTGCGTATCTTTTACAAAGAAGCGTTTGAAAAGCACGGCAAGTTGTTTGATGAACTTGGCGTCAATGTGAACAACGGTTTGGTGAACTTGTACGAAAAGTTAGACACCTTGCCTGCGTCTTTGCATGATGAAGTCATTCGCGATCTGCACGCTTGCCACGAGCACCGTCCTGAGTTGGCGATGGTCGATTCGGCCAAAGGCATCTCCAACCTGCATGCACCCAACGACGTGATCGTGGATGCGTCCATGCCCGCCATGATTCGCATCGGCGGCAAGATGTGGGACGCCAATGGCAAGCCCAAAGACACCAAGGCTTTGA
>CANFYL010000095.1 GCA_947451285.1 Comamonadaceae bacterium | reverse complement strand
TCACCGCCGGTGATGCGCATCAGCAGCAGGCCTTTGACGTCTTTGGGGTGGCGCAAGTACACCAGCATGGACATGCGTGCACCCGATGAGGTGCCACCAATGTAGGCGGGCAGGGCGTTGAGGTGACCCAGCAAGGCGATCAAGTCGTCTGCTGCAATTTCTTCTTCACCGTCTTGGCCTTCAATCACCACGTCAGAGGCGCCGGTGTTGCGTCGGTCATGCAGCACCACACGAAAACCTTTGGCCGCGAGTTTGTGGGCAATAGGAATGAACTCGGCGTAGCCGCGACGCCCGCCGGTGGTCAAGGCCACGAAGGGGCCGCTGTCGCCCACCACTTCATAGTTCATGTTGAAGCCACGGATATTCAAAATTGGCATGCTGTATTTACTCAGTCAAAAAGATGCGAGAGTGTCCATGAAATCAAACGCCGCCGTGTCGCCTAAGCGGCACGCTCAGAGCTTGCCTGTGTCGAGGCCTGCTTTGCGGTAGAGCTCCTCAAGGTGCTGTCTGACTTCGGGCGGCGTGGCATCGTTTTCAGCGCGGTGCGCCCAGCCCACTTTTTCGCGGGCATAGATGGCCATGATTTCGTCTTGGTCAGAGGTGCCACCGCTCACGCCATAAGCACCCACCATCTCGTCGCCTTTGAAGATCGGTGCGCAGCCACCCGACACCACCACCTTGCCGCCGGTGAAGATGGAGGCGTTGATCAGCATTTGCGGGTTGCGTTCTTTGAACCATTGTTGAATCGCCAAGCCATCAGGAAAGCGTGGGCTCATGGAGCGAAACGCGGCCACGGTGAAGGCCTTGCTGGTGGCAATGTCGGGGGTGATGAATCCGGCGTCGTCCATGCGCTCAAGCGCCAGCAAATGGCCCTCTGCATTGACCACCGCAATGGCCACAGGCACCTTCATCTCCAGGGCTTTGGCGGACACGGTTTGGATGAATTCGCGGCATTCTGCAATTTTGAGTTTGGGCATTTTTTGTGAGAGAGTGATGGATTGAAAAAATATTCTAGGATCGTAGTGACAACAACCACGCAGAGAGACAACATGAATACCCTTAGACATCACCTTGGCGACACCACACGCCGTGCATGGATGGTCGCCCTGTGGCTGACCTGTGCGGCTAGCGCCTGGGGGCAAAGTAACTACCCGAACAAGCCCATCAAACTGGTGGTGGGCTTCCCCAGCGGCAGCTCCGCCGATGTGACGGCGCGCATCTTGGCGCGCAAACTCAGTGACACCTTGGGTCAAGCCGTGGTGGTGGACAACAAACCTGGTGCCAGCAGCAACATCGCCACCGAAGGTGTGGTGCGTGCGCCTGCCGATGGTTACACGGTGCTGCTGGGGTCGGTGGCCAACACCATCAATGCGGGCATGGGCAAAACGTTGCCCTTCAACTTTGCCAACGATTTGGCGCCCATCACCTTGGTGACCAGCTTGCCCAACATCTTGGTGGTTCATCCCTCCTTGGGCGTCAACACTGTGCAAGAGTTGGTGGCTTTGGCCAAAACCAAACCGGGTGCGATTGACTTTGCTTCTTCGGGCAACGGCACCTCACCGCATCTGTCGGGCGAACTCTTCAACCTGATGGCGGGCGTCAAGCTCAGCCATGTGCCCTACAAGGGCAGTTCCCAAGCCATGACCGATGTGCTCTCGGGCTTGGTGCCGGTGATGTTTGCACCGGCGTCGACCGCGTTGCCGCACATCCAAAGCGGCGCTCTCAAGGCCTTGGCGGTCACCAGTGCGCAACGCTCGGCCATTGCGCCCAAGTTGCCCACCATCAGCGAGTCGGGTTTGAATGGTTACGAAACCTCGGTGTGGTTTGGTGTGCTGGTGCCACAGGCTACGCCACGCGATATTCAAGACAAGTTGTCGCAAGCCATCAACCAATCGATTGGCGCACCTGAGATCAAGCAGCAGCTGTTGAGCCAAGGCATCGATGCTTTGGGTGGCACCCGTGCCGACTTTGCCAAATACATGGCGGCAGAAACTGAGAAGTGGGAAAAGCTCATCAAAGCCTCTGGCGCCAAATTCGACTGACCCTCACCCCAAAGGACGGCTATGCGCAAGTTCACTCACACCTGTAGGTTGGTCGCAGCTTTGCTGCTGGGCTTAGGTTCAGCACACGCTGATTACCCTGACAAACCCATTCGCATGATCGTGCCGCAAGCCCCAGGCAGCGCCACCGACACAGCGGCGCGCATTTTGGCCAGCGAACTCACGGCACAACTTGGGCAAACCATCGTGGTCGAGAACCGCCCTGGCGGCGGTTTCACCATTGGCTTGGATCTTGTGGCCAAAGCGCCGCCCGATGGCTACACCATTGGGCTGGGGCCTGTAGGTGCCATGGCCATCAGCCCCAACATGATGGCCAAGTTGCCCTACGACATTGACAAAGATTTCCAGCCCGTGGCTTTGGTCACGCGCGGACACATGTTGTTGGCGGTGTCGCCCAATTTACCGGTCAACAGCGTGGCCGAGTTGATTGCCTATGCCAAGAAAAACCCGGGCAAGCTCACCAACGCCTCGTCATCCAATGGCTCGCCCGGCCATGTGGGCGGTGAGTTGTTCAAACTCATGACCGGCACGCAAATCGTGCACGTGCCCTACAAAGGTGGGGCACTCGCCATCAATGATTTGATGAGCGGACAAGTCGATGTGCTGTTTGAAAGTCTCAACTCCATTGCACCCCATGCACGCTCGGGCAAGGTCAAAGCTTTGGGCGTGAGTGGCGCGCGCCGCTCGCCAGGGTTTCCCAACATCCCCACCATTGCCGAAGCCGGTGTGCCGGGCTTTGATGCACCCACCTGGACCGGCGTGTTTGCACCCGCCGGTTTGCCCAAGCCCGTGTTGGACAAGCTCAACCAAGCCGCCAACCGCGCCATTGCATCGCCTAACTTCAAGGAGCGTTTTGGCGTGATTGGCGACGAACCTGCAGGCGGTACGCCCGAAGAGTTGGGCGACTTGCACAAACGCGAGTTGGCCAAGTGGCGCGATGTGGTCAAGCGCTCGGGTGCGAAGTTTGACTAGTTTGCGAAGGCCGTGTGTCAGCCTGGCGCTGCGTCAGACATCCAGCATGGGCCGCATGCGTCGCGCAGGCACAAACCGCCAGCGTCCCGCATAGCAGGCCACGCAGGCGCTGGCCGTGCCCCAGCACAGCGTGATCAGCACAGGGGTCCACCAGTCGCCCTCAAACGCATGGAACATGCAGGCTTTGACACCCATCACCACCCAGGTCATGGGTAACCAAGGGCTGATTTGTGCGTACAAACTGCCGCTGAGTTCGACCGGTAAAAACCCGCCCGAGGCTGACACTTGTAAGGCCAAAAACATCATGGCCATGGCTTTGCCCGCATCGCCAAAGGCACGTGTCAAGGCATAGACGATGCACACAAAGGTGAGCGAGGCCAAGGCCAACATCCAGGCCAACAGCAAGGGGTGTTCAATGGCGATGCCCAGCACAACTTGAACCGTGAACAACACCCCAGCGGCTTGCAGCAAAGACACCATGGCAGGCACCGACACCTTGCCTGCAAACAGGGCCCAAGGCGAGAAGCCTTGAGCCAACCTTGGCAGCAAACGCAAGTGCACCAAAAACGCTGCAATGCCGGCACCCAGCCAGAGCGCTACAGGAATGACGTTGGGCGCAAAACCACTGCCGTGGTTGGCCACCTGTGCATCGATTTCCAAAATGGGCGTCACGGAGTGCGCCAAGCCCTCGGCACTGCCTTCGATGGAACCCACCGAGCTGGGTAGCTCCTGGGTCATCAAATCAATGCCTGCCGACAGATAGTGCGAACCCTCGCGTAGGCGTTGCAAACCATCGTGCAATTGCGTGTTCCCACGTGTGAGGTCGTTCGCGCCTTGGCGCACTTGGTCGAGTTGGTTGTCCTCAGGCAATTTGCTGGTCATGGTGCGCAAGTTGGCGCGCAGTTCGCGCACACCAAACGTCAGCGTGCGAACTTTGCTGCTGAGGGTGTCTGCACCCTGGCTGAGTTTTTGTTGGCCTTCTTGTGCTTGCACCAAACCCAAATCCAACTGCTCCGCCCCCAAACGCACCCGGTCCAAGCCGTCGGAGATGGAAGAGGGCACGAACAAACTGTTTTCAACCTCTGCCTTGAATGCACCCACGCTATGCGCCATACGTTGGCTGCCCAGGCGAATTTCTTGCAGGCCTTTGTCCAACTCCAGGTGACCAGCCGCCAAAGCTTCGGCGCCGATGCGCAGACTGCGCACATCATCGACAGGGGGCAAACCAGCTTCCATGGCGCGTATGCCCCCACCCAGTTGTACAGATCCATCCGTCAACCTTTGCACGCCGTCGTGCAGGCGCATGCTGCCTTGGCGCAAGTTGAGGCTGCTCGACTCTGCTTTGCTAGCGCCGGTGGCTAATTCCAAGGCACCCGTGCGTAACTTGGTCATGCCATCGCGCAGGCGATCGACTCTTTGTTGAGAGCCGGCACTGGCAGTGAGCACCAGTGACCAACGCTGTTCATTCAATGTTTGGTTGACTTCTTCGCCAAGTGCCTTGGCAAACTGAGAAGCCAGCACCGAGCTTTCGTAGTTGTTGCCTGCAGAGGTGTACACCACCAAACGCCCTTGACCTGCTTGCAAGCCCGGAACCGCATTGGCGCTGAAGTCTGGCGGAATGATGAGTGCAAAAGCCAGTTTGCCTTGGCGCACCTGCTGGCGCGCCTGGTCTTCGGTGTTGAAACTTTGGTAGCCCAGCTGTTTCTTGGTTTGCAAACTGGTGATCAGGTCGTTGCCAATGTTGAGGGTTTTGTCTTGGTACGAAAACCCCATGTCCAAGTTGACCAAGCCCACGGGCAGTGCAGTTGCGCGGGCCGATGGGTCCCACACGCTGGAGAGGTAAATCAGCAGATAAATCGAAGGAATGAGCACCACCACCAAGGCGGCCCACATCAGCTTGCGGTGTCGCCAGTAAGCGCTGAACTCAAGCTCTGCCACAGCCCCTGCCTGCTGGCGAAATGTTTGCCAGCTGTTCGTTGGCCGATGGGTCATAGGTTGTGGATTCATGTGAGAAGGGCCCTCAGACTGAACTAACCGCGCCCCACAAGACCCGTGATGTCAATCCTCAACCAAGCAAGGCACGCCAGCACCAAGCAGACAAGCGCTGCTGTTAAAAGCCATCGCATACGGCTTTGCAGTCGATCCAAGCGTTGGACCAAGTTTTGATTTTGCTGCGCCAAGGAATTGATGAGCTCAGTGGCTGACACCAGTTGGAGCTCCAATTGCTTTTGTCGCTTGTTCAAAAGCATCAAGTCAGCGTACACCTGTCCCAATTCAGTGGGGGGCGTGATGTCTTGGGTTGGCGCAACCGAGTCGGCTGCGGCGTCGATGCCCGCTTTTTTGGCGACCCGGTCCCATAAGCCCTTGGCACCTTCTGCTACCTTGGGGGCGTTGTTGATCACGTCTGACCATGGGACGCTTTGAATTGCTTTGAGCCAACTGTTTGTCATCTTTCGCGCCTTTCACAAATTGAACCTAAGCGCACCTGGGGTGAGCTGGTGGGTGATGTCTGAAGTCTAGAGGCAATTGGTCAGTTCATCGCAGAGCAGCCCATGAATCGGTCACGTCCCGCCAAGTCCCGTCGGTCATGGCGTCAAATTTGTATCCACGGGCTCTGTTAAATTTCCCCTTTCCTCATCACAAATCAACAGGAGACAACTATGGTTCGAATTTTCAAAACGGCTACGCTGCTGGCCTGCCTCACGGCCAGCTTGGCCATGGCCCAACCAACGGTGAAGATTGTGGGATTGGTGGAGTTGACAGGCACGGGTACCACCTCGGGCACCAACTTTGACAACGGCATCAAATTGGCTGTCAAAGAAATCAATGCCGCAGGCGGCATCTTGGGTCGCAAGATCGATTACCAAGCATTTGACACCCAGTCCAACCCCGGCGTCTCCAAAGGTTTGGCCCAAAAAGCTGCCGATGACGGTGCGTATGTGGTGATGGGGCCAGTGTTCTCGGGCTCCATCTTGGTGAGCATGGCCGAGACGCGCCGCGCTGAAATACCTAACTTCACCGGCGGTGAGGCTGCGGCCATCACCCAGCAGGGCAACCCTTACATCTTCCGCACTTCGTTCACGCAAGCCTCGGCCATGCCCAAGATTGCCAACTACATCCGTGACAAGGTCAAGGCCAAGAGCGTGGACGTGATCTATACCAACAACGACTTTGGCAAAGGTGGTCGAGATTTGATTGTCAAGGCCTTGGAGTCGCGTGGCATCAAGGTGGCCTCTGACATTTCGACCGAACCTGGCCAGCTCGACTTCAGCAGCCCGGTGCTCAAAGCTCGCCAAAGCAACAGCGACGCAGTGTTTGTCTACACCAACGAAGAAGAAGCCGCGCGTTTGTTGCGTGAGTTGCGCAAGCAGGGCTTCGCCAAACCGGTGATCGGTGAGACGGTGCTGACCAGTCAAAAAGTGATTGAACTCGCCGGTGACAGCGCCAACGGTGCTGTGGCCCACGTGGGCTTGACCGCCGATGCCCCCCAAGCCACGGTGCGCAAATTTGACGAGGCCTTTCAGCGCGAATTCAAAAGTCGCGCTGACCACAACGGCTTGAAGGGCTACAGCGGCATGTACATCGTGAAAGCCGTGACGGAAAAAATTGGCAAGTTCGACCCCAAAGCCTTTGCCTCGGCCATGCACGGCATCAGCCTGTCGGTCAAAGACCACCCCGGTATTTTGTTGGACGTCAGTTTTGATGCCAACGGCGAC
>CANFYL010000094.1 GCA_947451285.1 Comamonadaceae bacterium | reverse complement strand
AGGCATTGGGATGCTCGCCAAACAAGTAACCGTCGATGTCAAAACGGTGCTGCCAGCGTTCGAGGGGGTTGGTAAACGTCGCCATGTCAAACCTTTGCAATTGATCTTTTGAAAAATAATTCACTCGCCTTCAATATACATCTCATGTATATGTTTTTTAATATACTGAAAAAAAGCCCTGAATTTTTCGATGAAAAAAAAGACCTTCGACCTCGCCAGCATGCACCAGTCTGCCGATCAAGCCTGCCGCTTGATGAAGGTGCTCTCTAACGCAGACCGCCTCATGCTCTTGTGCCAACTCACCGAGGGTGAAAAATGCGTGAGCGAACTCGAAGAGCTGTTGGGCATCGTGCAGCCCACCTTGTCGCAGCAACTCAGCGTCTTGCGCAACGAGGGATTGGTCAGCACGCGCCGTGAAGGCAAAAATATTTACTACCAAATCACCAGCCAAGAAGCACTGGCCGTCATGCACGTGCTGTACGCCAACTTCTGCAAGACCTGAAAGACCTTTGCATGACGATCGACTGGAACCACTTCACACCCTGGGCCTCACTGGCTGGTGGCGTTCTGTTGGGCTTGGCCTCGGCCCTGCTCATCTTGCTCAATGGCCGCATCTTGGGCATCAGCGGTATTTTGGGCGGTCTGTTGCCGCTCAAACGCACCGACAGCCTGTGGCGACTCAGTTTTTTGGCGGGACTGTTTGCCGCGCCCTGGGTCGTTCAAGCCCTTGCGCCTGTGGGCTGGCTTGAAGCCCCACGGATCGACGCCAGCACGGGTCTGGTGCTGATCGCAGGTGTGTTGGTCGGCTGGGGCACCCGCTACGGTTCGGGTTGCACGAGTGGCCATGGCGTATGCGGTTTGTCACGCTTGTCACCCCGCTCGCTCGCCGCCACAGGCCTGTTCATGGCCGCAGGCTTTGCCACCGTGTTTGTGCTCAAACACATCGTGCAGTGAAGGAATGAACATGCAACGCATCAGTGAATTTGTGGTGGGCCTGATCTTTGGCGTGGGCCTCGTGCTGTCGGGCATGACCGACCCTGGCAAAGTGATTGGATTTTTAGATGTCAGCGGCGACTGGGACCCATCGCTCGCTTTGGTCATGGGCGGCGCCATTGCTGTGGGCGTGTTTGCGTTTGCGTGGGCCAAGAAACGCCGCCAACCTCTGCTGGGCGAAGCCTTTGATTGGCCGGCCTCTGAGCAAATCGACCGCCGTGTGGTCATCGGCAGCCTGGTGTTTGGCATCGGTTGGGGCTTGGCCGGCTTTTGCCCAGGACCTGCTTTGGTCAGCTTGGCCGCTGGCCAAGAAAAAGCCCTCTATTTCGTGGGGGCCATGATCTTTGGCATGATCGCCTTTGAACTCATTCAACGCCGTCTATCCCCCTCTTCTGAAACAGAAAGCCAGCCATGAACACCAACCTGATCCAAGACAGCCAAGCCCTGCTCGACAGCACCGACGCCGGCACCACGGCCCCCACGCGCCGCCTGGCTTTGCAAACCGCCTTGGGGTTGGGCTATGCCGCAGCGGCCATGCCCCTGATGGCCCAAACGGCCATCAAAACCTCCAGCGAGGGACTGGTCAGCGGCGAGGTCATGATTGACGTCAACGGCTTCAAAATGCCCGCCTACCGCTCGGCACCCGCTGGCAAAACCAACCTGCCGGTGGTGCTGGTGATTTCGGAAATTTTTGGCGTGCACGAATACATCGCCGATGTGACACGCCGCCTGGCCAAAGAAGGTTACCTGGCGATTGCGCCTGAGATGTTCATCCGCCAAGGCGACGCCAGCAGCTATGGCGAGATTGCCAAGTTGCAAGCCGAGGTGATTTCCAAAGTGCCCGATGCGCAAGTGATGGGCGACTTGGACGCCTGCGTCGCTTGGGCCGGCGGTCAAGGTGGCAACACACAGCGCATTGGCATCACTGGGTTTTGCTGGGGCGGACGCATCACCTGGTTGTATGCCCAACGCAACCCCAGCGTCAAAGCCGGTGTGGCTTGGTACGGTCGCCTGGAAGGCCAAACCAACCCAATCACCCCCAGTCACCCCATTGAACAAGCGGCCCAACTCAAAGCCCCGGTATTGGGCTTGTATGGCGCTGCGGACACCGGCATTCCCGTGGCATCGGTGGACCGCATGAAAGCCGCCCTGGCCCAAGCCGCAGCGCAAGGCAATGCCGCCGCCAAAGCCAGCGACTTTGTGGTCTACCCCGACACCCCCCACGCCTTTCACGCCGACTACCGCGCCAGCTACCGCGCAGGCCCTGCCACCGATGGCTGGCAACGCGCGGTGGCGTGGTTTGCCAAAAACCTGTAAGCCGGCAGGGCTGACAGGCTAGCCACTGGCATTCGCCTAAGCGGCCACAAACACCCGCGCCTTGCGCGGCGTCAGCAGCAAGGTGTCGCCCTCGACAAAGCCTTGGTCATAAAACTGCGCAGCAGGAATTTGCGCTTCGATGATTTGATCTCCTGATGGGTTGTCGCCTTCTACGGCGACCAACTCCAGCCGAGCCGTTGGCCCCACCACGATGGCGCGTGTGAGCTGCGCCACGATGCCCTCGTCACCCTGCGTGTAGCGGCGCACATCCAGGTCATATGGGCGCACATACACCGAAGCTTGGGCGTCTTGTACATCACGGTGCTCGGGGCTTGCCACACGCACCGTCTGGCCTTCGATGCCAATGTGCATCTCGCCTTCATGGGCACGGCCATGGAACAAATTGACATCGCCCAAAAAGCCATAGACAAACGGGCTGGCCGGGTGTTCCCACACCTGTTGGGGTGAACCCACTTGCTCTATCTGGCCACGGTTCATCACCACCACACGGTCGGCCACTTCGAGCGCCTCTTCTTGGTCATGGGTGACGAAGATGGTGGTGACATTCAAGTCGTCGTGCAAGCGACGCAACCAGCGGCGCAACTCTTTGCGCACCTTGGCATCCAAAGCGCCAAAGGGTTCATCCAGCAGCAACACCTTGGGCTCCACCGCCAAGGCGCGGGCCAGCGCAATGCGTTGGCGCTGTCCGCCCGAGAGCTGCGAGGGGTAGCGGTCGGCCAACCAATCGAGTTGCACCAGACTCAAGAGCTCGTGCACTTTTTGCTGGATCTGCGCCTCGCTTGGGCGTTGGTTGCGGGGTTTGACGCGCAGGCCAAAGGCCACGTTTTCAAACACCGTCATGTGGCGAAACAGCGCGTAGTGCTGAAACACAAAACCCACGTGGCGCTCACGCACGTGCACGTGGGTGGTGTCTTCGCCGCTGAACGAAATGGTGCCGCGATCGGCAGTCTCTAAACCCGCAATGATGCGCAGCAAGGTGGTCTTGCCACAGCCCGAAGGGCCGAGCAAGGCGATGAGCTCACCGGATTCAATGTCCAGGCTGACGTCACCCAGCGCTTGAAAGTCGCCAAACTGTTTGTGGATGTTGCGGATTTCAATGCTCATGGCTGTGTGCTCTTGGAAAGGTGTGGGGGAGCGACGGGGCGTTCAGGCGGCACATCGGCCGAGGCTTTGAGTTCACGTGCATGACGCCACGCCACCGTCGACTTGATGGCCAAGGTCACCAAGGCCAGCAGCGCCAACAGCGAGGCCACCGCAAACGCCGCCGCCGATTGGTATTCGTTGTACAAAATTTCAACGTGCAAAGGCAGGGTGTTGGTTTCCCCACGGATGTGGCCCGACACCACCGACACCGCACCAAACTCGCCCATGGCCCGCGCGTTGCACAAGATGACGCCGTACATCAGACCCCATTGGATGTTGGGCAGCGTGACATACCAAAAGGTTTGCCAACCGGTGGCCCCAAGCACGATGGCCGCTTGCTCTTCGTCGTTGCCATGGGCTTGCATGAGCGGAATCAACTCACGCGCAATGAACGGAAAAGTCACAAACACCGTGGCCAACACAATGCCGGGCACCGCAAAAATGATTTGGATGTCATGCGCTTGCAACCAAGGGCCAAACCAACCTTGGGCACCAAACATCAAGACATAAATCAACCCCGCCACCACCGGTGATACCGAAAACGGCAAGTCCACCAAGGTGGTCAAAAACGCCTTGCCCGGAAATTCGTATTTGGCAATCGCCCAAGCCGCGGCCACGCCAAACACCAAGTTCAAGGGCACGGCGACCAAGGCGGTGAGAAAGGTCAAGCGGATGGCTGACCACGCATCGGGCTCTTGCAACGCCATCCAGTAAGCGTCGACGCCCTTGCGCAAGGCTTCGGTGAACACCGCCGCCAAGGGCAAGACCAAAAACAAGAACATGAAAACCAGCGCCAGCGCAATCAAACTCCAGCGCACCCAAGCGGGCTCGGTGGTGCCTGCACGCTGGGCTTTGGCCGTTACAACCCTGGTGGATGAGGGGTTCAACACGGCACTCATGCGGGCGCTCCGGTGTGGCGGCGCTGCCAGGCTTGCAAGGCGTTGATGACCAGCAACAACACGAACGAGATCACCAGCATCACCACCGCCACCGCAGTGGCACCGGCGTAGTCGTACTGTTCCAACTTGCCAATGATGATGAGTGGCGTGATCTCTGACACCATGGGCATGTTGCCGGCAATGAAGATGACCGAGCCGTACTCACCAATCGCGCGCGCAAAGGCCATGGCAAAGCCGGTCAACAAGGCCGGTGCAATGGACGGAAAAATCACCCGACTGAAAATTTGCCAGCGTGTGGCCCCCATGCAAGTGGCGGCTTCTTCCAGTTCCTTCTCGGCGTCTTCCAACACCGGCTGCACCGTGCGCACCACAAACGGCAGGCCAATGAAGATCAAGGCAATCACCACCCCGTTGGGGTTGAACGCCAACTGGATGCCCAGCGGTTCAAGGTACTGGCCGATCCAACCGTTGCCCGCCAGCAAAGCCGTCAGCGAAATACCAGCCACCGCCGTGGGCAGCGCAAACGGCAAGTCCACCAAGGCGTCCACCACCTTCTTGCCAAAGAAGTTGTAGCGCACCAGCACCCAAGCCACCAGCAAGCCAAACACCACATTCACCAAAGCTGCCAGCAAAGACGCACCAAAGGTCAAACGGTACGAAGCCATCACACGCGGGCCTGTGACAGCAGCCCAAAATTGGTCCCACGTGAGGGTGAAGGTTTTGAAAATCAGTGCCGACAAAGGAATGAGCACGATCAAGCTGAGGTAAGTCAGCGTGAAGCCTAAGGTGATGTTGAAACCCGGCAGCACGCGCGCAGGGCGGTGCCGTTGTGGCAAGGAAAAGAAAGCCATGAATGAACCTTCAACAGCCGGGAACGATGAGGAGTGTGGGAGAAGAAAACATGGCCTGCATTGTGTGAGTCCATGTACAAACCAACAACGATTCAATTGTTGTTTGCTTATGTGCTGTGGCGTATATGGACACGCACCATGCCATCTCGCGCAACAGGCTCCGTGTGCGGTGCCGTTTGGCGGCTCGCTAAGATCAAGGCCATGAACCCACGCCCTCTGAAAGTCGCGCTGCTGCAAATGCGCGCCAGCACCGAAGCCGACATCAACCTCGCCTGTGTGAAAGCAGGTTTTGAAGATGCTGCACGGCACAACGCAGCCCTCTTGGTCACACCAGAAATGACCACGGTGCTGGACCGTCGCCCTGGCGCCTTGTTGGAAAAATCTCATGCGCAAGCAGACGACCCACACCTGCAAACCATGAGCGCGCTCGCACGGCAGTACCAGATGGATGTGTTGGTCGGCTCCATCGCCATTCGCGTCGAAGCTCAGCGGCTGGCCAATCGCAGCTTCTTCATTAACCGACAAGGTGATGTGGTGGCGCACTACGACAAAATTCATTTGTTCGATGTAGACCTCGGGCGCGGTGAGCGTTACCAAGAGTCGGCACGTTTTGTCGCAGGCCAAGAGGCGGTGGTCGTGAAAGGCGCCAACTACACGCTGGGCATGAGTGTGTGTTACGACCTGCGTTTTGCGCAGCTCTTCCGCGACCTCGCGCTGGCCGGCGCAGACATCTTGGCCGTGCCCTCGGCGTTCACCGTGCCCACCGGACAGGCGCATTGGCACGCGCTGCTGCGCGCGCGTGCCATCGAAACCGGTTGCTTTGTGCTGGCACCCGCGCAGCACGGCCAGCATGAGGATGGACGCACCACCTATGGCCATACCTTGGTGGTCAATCCTTGGGGCGAAGTGATCGCCGAGAAACCCGACGGCACGGGCATTTTGATGGCTGAGCTTGACTTGTCTCAGGTACGGCAAGCTCGCGAAAAAATTCCCAGCCTTCAACACACACGGCCTTACCAGCTCAGAAGCATCCAAAGCTGAAGTCACATGGGCCCTGGCATGCGCTGGGGATGACGGCTTCACCACCACAATGGCGAAGCGCTGTTTGGCAGACAATGCAGGTCCCCTTGACCCATTGGAGCCCCCATGACATCCCGCCTGTTTCACACCCCATTGCGCACCTTGCTGGCAACTGTTGTGTTGGGTCTGTGCGTATCGCCAGCTTGGGCAGGCAAAACATTGGACGCGGTGAAACAACGCGGCCAAGTGGTGTGCGGGGTCAACACCGGCTTGGCAGGCTTTGGGGCGGCTGACAGCCAAGGCAAATGGAGCGGGCTGGATGTAGATGTCTGCCGCGCTGTTGCCGCTGCCGTGCTGGGTGACGCCAACAAAGTGCGCTTTGTGCCGCTGTCTGCCCCGCAACGCTTCACCGCGCTGCAGTCGGGCGAGGTGGATGTGCTGTCGCGCAACACCACTTTCACCCTCACCCGCGATGCTTCGCTGGGCCTGCACCAAACCGCCGTCACGTTTTACGACGGCCAAGCCTTCATGGTGCCTGCCAAAGCCAACCTCAAGAGCGCCAAGCAACTCAAGGGCGCCACGGTGT
>CANFYL010000093.1 GCA_947451285.1 Comamonadaceae bacterium | reverse complement strand
TGCAAAACACCGCGCACTCGGTGAACATCAAAGAGCGGCTCGACTTTTCGTGCGCCTTGTTCGACGCCCAAGGCCATCTGATTGCCAATGCACCGCACATGCCGGTGCATCTGGGGTCGATGGGGGAGAGCATCCAAACCGTGATCCGCGAGAACGCCGCCACCATGCAGCCGGGTCATGTGTATGTGCTCAACGACCCCTACCATGGCGGCACCCACTTGCCCGATATCACCGTCATCACACCGGTGTATCTGAACGAGGCGGTGCAGCCGAGTTTTTATGTGGGTTCACGCGGGCACCATGCCGACATTGGGGGCACCACGCCGGGCTCCATGCCACCGTTCTCCACCCGCATTGAAGAAGAGGGCGTGCAGCTCAACAACGTGCTCTTGGTCGAGCGCGGTGTGCTGCGCGAAGCCGAGATGCTGCGCCTGCTGCAAAGCGGCGACCACCCCAGCCGCAACACGGCGCAAAACATGGCCGACTTGAAAGCGCAAATTGCCGCCAACGAAAAAGGCGTGCAAGAGCTGCGCAAGATGGTGGCGCAGTTTGACCTGGACGTGGTGCAAGCCTATATGGGCCATGTGCAAGACAACGCCGAAGAGGCTGTGCGTCGCGTGATCACGCGCTTGAAAGACGGGCAGTTCACGCTGCCGCTGGACAACGGCGCGCAAATCCAGGTGGCGATCCGTGTCAACGTGGCCGATCGCACGGCAGAGATTGATTTCACCGGCACCTCGGCCCAGCAGCCCAACAACTTCAACGCGCCCACGGCGGTGTGCATGGCCGCTGTGTTGTATGTGTTTCGCAGCTTGGTGGATGACGACATTCCGCTCAATGCGGGGTGTTTGAAACCGCTGCGGGTGACCATTCCTGCGGGCTCTATGCTCAACCCCAACCCACCGGCTTCGGTGGTGGCGGGCAATGTGGAAACCTCCACCTGCATCACCAATGCCTTGTTCGGCGCTCTCGGCGTGATGGCGGGCAGCCAGCCCACCATGAACAACTTCACCTTTGGCAACGCGCAGTACCAGTACTACGAAACCATCTCCGGTGGCAGCGGTGCCGGTGTGCAGACGGACGATGCAGGCCAGGCCACAGGCGGCTTTGACGGCACGAGCGTGGTGCAAACCCACATGACCAATTCACGTCTGACCGACCCAGAGATTTTGGAGTTCCGCTTTCCTGTGCGCTTGCTGAGCTACGCGATTCGGCCAGGCTCGGGCGGCGCGGGGCGCTGGCGCGGGGGCGACGGCGGGGTGCGGCGCATCGCGTTCTTAGAGCCGATGACGGCGAGTGTGTTGTCCAACGGTCGCATCTACCCTGCTTTTGGTGCGGCAGGCGGACACGCTGGTGCGGTGGGCATCAACCGTGTGGTGCGCGCGGATGGACGCACCGAGGACTTGGGCCACATTGCCCAAGCGGAGATGGCGGAGGGCGATGTGTTTGAAATTCAAACGCCAGGGGGTGGGGGATACGGGGCTGAGGGGTAAGAGCTTGAGTGGCTAGGGCCTTAGAGCCTTAGGGCCGCAGCACCCGGCCTCAGCCACTGCGCAATATCTGCATCAACGCCACCAGCCCAATGGCTTGCGCGCCATGACGCATCGCAAAGCGCTCTGTGCCGGGGTAGACCACGAAGCGCTGCTCGATGTGCAAGTCCGCGCAGGCGATGTCAAAGCCTTTGCTCAAAGTGGGGGCAGTGGAGCGCTTAATTTCAATGGCCATCCAGGGCTGACCGCCACGTTCAATCAACAAATCGATTTCGGCCCCTGCGTGGGTGCGGTAGGTGTACGGGGTGCAGTTGGGGTTGGCTACAGCCATCAGGTTGTCGATGCAAAAGCCTTCAAAGCTCAGGCCGCAGACGGGGTGCCCGCTCAGGTCGTGCAAATTGCCCAAACCCAGCAGTGCATGCACCAGTCCGCTGTCGCGTACATAAATTTTGGGTGCTTTGACCAAGCGTTTGCCGACGTTGCCACTCCAGGGGCGCAGGCGACGCACCAGTTGCAGGTCGACCAGCAAGTCGATGTAGCGGTCGACTGTCGGGCTGCTCACGCCCAAGCCACTGGCCAAACGGCTATGTTGGAGCAACGCGCCTTGCTGGTGGGCCAACATGGTCCACAGGCGGCCCACTGTCTCGGCGGGCAGGCGCGGGGCAAACAGGGGGACATCGCGTTGCAGGTAGCTGCGCACAAAGTCTTCACGCCAGCGCAGGCTGGCCGCGTCGTTGGCAGCCAGCAGGCTGTCGGGGAAACCGCCGCGCAGCCACAGGGCATCCAGATCGGTGGCCGACCACTCCAGCGCGTGAATCGGACCGATTTCCAGATACGCCACACGTCCCGCCAAGGTTTCGCTGCTTTGTTGCATCAAATCCAGCGATGCCGAGCCCAACAGCAAAAAGTGCCCAAACCGTTGACCGCTGCGACGGCGCTCGTCGATGATGCCGCGCAAGACTTCAAACAAACCGGGCATGCGGTGGATCTCATCCAAGATCACCAGCTTGTCACCCTGGGCACGCAAAAAGGCATCGGCATCTTCCAGCCGTGAACGGTCCGCTGGGCGCTCCAGGTCGATGTAGGTGGCACCCGCAGGCCAGGTGTCGGCCAGCGTGAGCGCCAAGGTGGTTTTGCCCACTTGGCGTGGGCCGAGCAGCACCACCGCCGGGGATTCGTGCAGACGGTCAGACAGGGTAGAGAGGGCTTGTCGATCTATCATCATTGAAATTCTAACGTGTGACGTTAAATTTTCGATGTTTAATTCGGTTCTGTACCTTGTCAATGTAGTTTTCTGCAAGGCGCTTCGAGACCTGCCTCAAGGCTTCAGGGGTTGACCGTTGACGGTCAGCCCTTGGTCTGAGAACTGCTGAGCTTTGGCGGGTCCAAAGCCTGAGACACGCTTCATCACATCGCGCCACGAGTCAAATGGCCTTTGCTCACGCGCTTGCAACACCTTGGCGCTGAGCGCCGGGCCCATGCCGCGCAGGCTGTCGAGTTCGGCGACGGTGGCTAGGTTGATGTCGAGCGCCTGGCTGCTTACGCACAGCAGCAGGGCGCACAGGCCCAAGGCCGCGCGCCTGCCAAGTGCCGCAAAAACAGCAAAGGCGGCAAAGGCAGCAAGGCCTGCGTGAGACCGTGTGTGCATGTGGTCTTGGCGTGGGGTGCTGTGGGTCACCTGACGCTGGCCAAGTAGGACTTCAACCGCACGTGTGCCCAACCCAGAGTCGGTCAAGTGGCCTGGCTGAGCGTCGCCATGTATTGCGTCACGCCGCTTTGCACATCGGCAAAGACATGGTCGCAACCGCTGGCGCGCAAAGCGGTCAGGTCGGCCTGGGTGTAGCACTGGTATTTGCCACGCAGTGCATCGGGAAAGGCCACGTACTCGATCAAGCCCGCTTGGGCTGCGCCTGCCAAGTCAAGCGCGCTGTCGCCGTTGGTCGCGCGCAAGGCGTTGACCACCGACAGCGCCACGTCGTTGAAGGGTTGTGCGCGGCCCGTGCCGAGGTTGAAGATGCCCGATTGGTCGGGGTGGTCAAGAAACCACAGGTTCACGGCCACCACGTCGTCGATGAACACAAAGTCACGCATTTGCCCGCCGCTGGTGTAACCGCCGTACTCCCCAAACAACTTGACCCGGCCTTCGGTGCTGAACTGGTTGAATTGGTGAAACGCCACACTGGCCATGCGGCCCTTGTGTTGTTCGCGTGGGCCGTAGACGTTGAAGTAGCGAAAGCCCACCACCTGGCGTTTGAACTTTTTGAAGTTGTCCCCGCACTCGCGGCGCATGCGTTGGTCAAACAGCAATTTGGAGTAGCCGTAGACGTTGAGCGGGTGCTCAAACTCAGGCGTTTCGCGGAAGGTGTCGCTGCCGCCGTAAGTGGCGGCAGATGAGGCGTAAATCAAGCGTGTGCCCGCCTGCTGGCAACTGTTGAACAAGCCACACGAGAGGGTGTAGTTGTTGTCCATCATGTACTTGCCGTCACTCTCCATGGTGTCGCTGCAGGCACCTTCGTGGAACACGGCTTCAACTTTGCCAAACGCACCTTGGGCAAACAATTCGTAGAACACGTCTTTGTCAAGGTAGTCGGCAATCTTCAAGTCCGCCAGATTGCGGAATTTGTCACCCTCGGTCAGGTCGTCGACCGCAATGATGTGGTCAATGCCACGCGCATTCAAACCTCGGATGATGTTGCTGCCAATGAAGCCTGCGGCTCCGGTCACGACGATCTTCATACAACTTCCTTGGCGCACATCTTGCGCATGGGTGGGATCAAGATTTTCACGCAAACAATTCTTCAAAACTCACGGCGGCGGTGCCAAACTTGCCCACCACAATGCCGCCCGCACGGTTGGCCAAGGGCATGGCTTCGCGCAAGCTCAGGCCGCTGGCGACCAGGGCAGCTAAGGTGGCAATCACGGTGTCGCCAGCGCCGGTGACGTCAAACACCTCACGCGCTTGGGCCGACACATGCAGCTCACCTTGGGCGTCGAACAAGGTCATGCCTTCTTCGCTGCGGGTCAGCAGCAGCGCGTCGAGTTGCAGTTGCTGGCGCAAGGCATGGGCCTTGAGGCGCAAGTCTTCTTCGCTGCGCCACTCGCCAATGACTTGTTGCAGTTCTGCCCGGTTGGGTGTGATGCAACTGGCCCCGGCGTAGCGCGAGTAGTCGCTGCCTTTGGGGTCGATCAACACGGTTTTGCCGGCTGCACGGGCTGCACCAATCATCTGGCTGACATGGGCCAAGCCGCCCTTGCCGTAATCGGAGAACAAGACGACGGCGTGCGCGGGCAAAAGGCTGGCAAATTGGGCGGACTGTGAAGCCAGCACTTCGGTTTGTGGGGTGTTTTCAAAGTCCACCCGCAGCAACTGCTGCTGGCGCCCGATGACGCGCAGTTTGACGGTGGTTTTGAGTTGGGCGTCGCGCCCGAGGTGCGGGGCGATGCCAGTCTTGGCCACCAGGTCTTCCAGCAGGTGGCTGGCTTCGTCGTCGCCCACCACCGACAGCAAGCTGGCGTGCGCGCCCAGGCTGACCACGTTGTAGGCCACATTGGCACAACCACCCAAACGGGTTTCTTCGCGCGTCACGCGCACCACGGGCACCGGGGCCTCAGGGCTGATGCGATCCACAGCGCCATACCAGTAGCGATCTAACATCACATCGCCCACCACCAGCACCTGCGCTTGGGCGAGTTGTTCACGGGTCACGGTCATAGTTCCTCCACGCGGCGGGCGGGGTAGCTGTCCCAGGCTTGGCAGCCGGGGCATTGCCAAAAATGTTGGCTGGCTTCAAAACCACAGGCGGCACAACGGTAGCGTTGCAGCGGCTTGGCGGCACGCTCTAAGGCGCGCTGCACCTGAGGGTGATAGTCGTCGTGCTCGAACTTCTCGTGGGCAATCCATTGGGTGGCGGCTACCAACGAGGGTTCACGCTCCAGGTGTTGAGCGTAGCTGGCGTTGGTGTGGGTGTCGCCTTGTGCGACGCGCAGGCTCACGATGGCGTTGAGCACATCGAGTGAGGCGGTTTGGGCATAGCTGGCCTCCAGCAGTTCCAAGGCTTTGTCGTTGCAACCCAAGGTGAGGGCCAAGGCCGCAAGCTGAGGCGCCAA
Source organism: Comamonadaceae bacterium (assembly GCA_947451285.1). GTDB lineage: Bacteria > Pseudomonadota > Gammaproteobacteria > Burkholderiales > Burkholderiaceae_C > Limnohabitans. Next base: position 1,265 of record CANFYL010000093.1, on the reverse strand, counting down.
CAAGGGCCAAGCCGAGGGCACATGCTGGGCCAGTGCTTCGAGGGTGGCATAGGCCTCTTGCGGGCGCTGGCTGTTGGCCTGGGCTTGCGCCAAGGCCATGCGTGCGCGCGCTGACTGAGGGGCCACGGCGATGGCGCGTTCTAACAAGGCCAGCACTTCATCGCGGTGTTGTGTCAGGTCTAAGCTGGCTGCTTGCTCACACAGGTAGTGGGCCAAGCGTCCTTGGAAGCTGCCTTGTCCGCTGTCGCTGAGTTTCTGGGCGATGACCGACGCCTTGGGCCAATCGCGGGAGCGCTCGTAAATGGTCAGCAGCGCCAAATGGGCTTGCGGTGCGTGTACCGTGCCTTCGAGTTTGTGCAACGCGTCTTCGGCGCGGTCGAGCAAACCCGCCTTGAGATAGTCGAGGGCGAGTGCGTGTTGTGCACGGTCGCGGTCGTTTTGGCTCAGATCGCCGCGCGACAGCAAGTGTTGGTGTACCCGCACCGCACGTTCGTATTCGCCGCGGCGACGAAACAAATTGCCGAGTGCAAAGTGCAGCTCCGAGGTGTCGGGGTCGTGCTGAACGGCTTCGATGAAGGCGTCGATGGCCTGGTCTTGCTGCTCATTGAGCAAGTGGTTCAGACCTTTGAAATAGGCCTTGGGGGTTTGTCGGTTCTCCAGCCGCAGCTGGCGCAGGTCTAGGCGCGAGGCCAACCATCCCAAGCCAAAGGCAACGGGTAGGCCAATGAAAATCCAGGTGAAATCAAATTCCATGAGGGGCGTCTGTGGGCATAGGGTCAGCCTTGGGGGACGCTTGTTTGGCCAAACGCCGGTGGCGCCACCAGCGCGGCACCATGCCGAGCACGCCCACCGCCACGCCCACGACAAAAGCACTCAAGACCACCAGCACCAAAGGTGCTTGCCACGTCGTGCCAAAAAAGAAATGGACCACGGCGTCGTGCTGGTTGTTGAGCGCAAAAGCGAACAGGGTAAAAAAAATGGCTGCCTTCAGTGTTAACTGAAGCAGCCACATGAGGTTTTTCAAGGCGACTCCTCTGTGACGAGGAGAATTTTAGCCCCGCCTCTGCTTAACTTTTGAGTTCTGACTTGGCCAGCAGTTCTTGCGTGCGCGCATCCACCGCTTCGCGCAGGGCTTTGCCTGGCTTGAAGTGGGGCACGCGCTTTTCCGGAATCGCCACGCTCTCGCCGGAACGCGGGTTGCGTCCCATGCGGGGAGGGCGGCGGTTGATGGAAAAGCTGCCAAAGCCGCGCAGCTCGATGCGGTG
>CANFYL010000092.1 GCA_947451285.1 Comamonadaceae bacterium | reverse complement strand
AGAGTCGGTCATTTTCACGTCCGCTCGCATTGATGCGGCGGCTCCGTCGAGGGTTGAACAACATCAACCATCAAACGAAGTTCTACGCCGTGCTCGGCGCGGGCGGCTCACTGTGTGAGCCCTTGTGTGTGAGGTAGATGTGCGATGAAAGCATGTACGTCTTGCGTACATCAACAAACATTATCGCACAGATCGGGAAAACCCGCATTAAAGTTTCAAGAAGTGCTCGCGGTAATGCATGAGCTCATCGATGGACTCGTGCACATCGGCCAAGGCTGTATGTTTTTGCGCTTTTTTGAAGGCATTGAAAACATCAGGCTTCCAACGACGCGAGAGCTCTTTCAAGGTACTCACATCCAGGTTGCGGTAGTGAAACCAAGCTTCCAACTTAGGCATGTACTTGTTCAAGAAGCGCCGATCTTGCCCAATGGTGTTGCCGCACATTGGTGATACGCCTTTGGACACATAAGGCTTTAGAAAAGCAATCAGCTGGTCCTGGGCTTGCTCTTCTGTCAAGGTCGAGGCTTTGACTTTGTCAATCAAACCACTCTTTTTGTGGGTCCCCTTATTCCAAGCGTCCATTTTGCCCAACAGCTCATCGCTTTGATGGATCACGAGCACTGGGCCTTCGATGCGAGGCGTGAGATCTGGGCCCGTCACAATCACGGCAATTTCCAGTAAACGCTCACGCTCGGGATCAAGGCCACTCATTTCACAATCAAGCCAGACCAAATTCAGGTCGGATTTCAACAACGTGGGTGCAGGGGTAGGAAAAGACGCATCAGACATGGGTTGGCATTGTCACCCATTGAAACAGGTGGTTCATCTAAACTCCACCCCCATGATGAATCCTTCTCTGACGATGACTGTGGCGCTCGCGGCGTTGCTACTTGCTAACTTACTCACCAAACTGTGGCTCAGTGGGCGCCAAGTGCGTCATGTGGCGCAGCACCGCCAGGCTGTGCCTGAAGCCTTCACAAACACGATTTCATTAGAAGCCCATCAAAAAGCCGCCGACTACACCTTGGCCAAAGCTCGCCTAGGTTTACTTGACATGGGATTGGATGCGGTGCTGTTGATGGGCTGGACCTTGCTGGGCGGGCTCGACCAGCTCAACCAATTAACCTTGAGTTGGCTGGGAGCGGGAATGACGCAACAACTTTTATTGGTAGTGAGTTTTGCATTGATTGGTGGCCTGATCGGCTTACCCCTGACTCTCTACCAAACCTTTGCCATTGAACAAAGTTTTGGCTTTAACAACACGACCCCAGCCCTTTGGGTAAGCGACCTCCTGAAAGGATTGTTGGTCGGTTTGGCCCTGGGTCTTCCGATCTTGGCCTTGGTGCTTTGGTTGATGGACACAGGTGGAAGCGCATGGTGGTTATATGCATGGGTCGCCTTGGTGGGCTACCAATTGTTGGTGATGTGGATTGCACCGAATGTGATCATGCCACTGTTCAACAAGTTCACACCGCTGGAAGACGCTACATTGAAAGAACGCGTGACAGCATTGATGACACGCTCGGGCTTCACCGCCAAAGGTTTTTTTGTCATGGACGGCAGCCGCCGCTCCGCACACTCCAATGCGTTTTTCACGGGCCTGGGATCAGCGAAACGGGTGGTGTTCTTCGACACCCTATTGGCACAACTCAATGGCGATGAAATGGAAGCGGTGCTAGCCCATGAACTAGGGCACTTCAAACATCGCCATATTTTGAAAATGATGTTCACCAGCTTTGCTGTCAGTCTTGCTGGTTTGGCTCTGTTGGGTTGGCTGTCGCAGCAGGTGTGGTTTTACACCGGGCTTGGTGTGGCTCCTAACTTGAATGGAGGCAACAGCGCTTTAGCACTGCTCTTGTTCATACTTGTGCTGCCCTTGGCCACTTTCTTCTTATCGCCCTTATCGGCACGCCGCTCAAGGCGCTTCGAGTTTGAAGCCGATGCCTATGCAGTGGCCAATAGCGATGCCAAGGCCTTGGGCAGCGCACTGCTCAAGCTCTACCAAGACAATGCTGCGACGCTCACCCCCGACCCGTGGTTTGTGGCGTTTTATTACTCGCATCCGCCAGCTTCTCAACGCTTGGCGCGGATTGGCGCATGACGCTCAGCGGCTTGGTGATTGCCACACATGGCCGCCATTGCGTGGTGGAAACCCCTGACGGAGTACGTCGCATATGCCACCCACGAGGCAAGAAAAGTCAGGTCGTCGTAGGCGACCTTGTGCAATGGTTGGCCAGTGAAGATGAAGGAACCATTGAAAAAGTAGAACCCCGGCGGAACTTGTTTTACCGGCAAGACGAAATGCGCACCAAGTCTTTTGCGTCCAACTTAGACCAAGTCTTGATTTTGTTAGCGGCCGAGCCAGAGTTTTCAGAAATGCAACTCGCACGTGCGTTGATTGCAGCAGAAGCCGAGCACATCACGCCCGTGATAGCCCTCAACAAACGCGATTTGACAGCTTTGTTTGAACACGCTCTGGCTCGCTTGTCAACCTACGAAAAGATGGGCTACACCGTGTTGTCTTTGGCACTCAAAAGCGGGGACTTGGGCGATTTACCTGCGCGACTTGCCAATAAAACCACTTTGGTGCTTGGACCCTCGGGAACTGGTAAGAGCACAATGGTCAACGCGCTGATTCCAGACGCCAACGTCGCCACGAAAGAGATTTCCCATGCGCTCAATTCAGGCAAGCACACAACAACTGCAACCACCTGGCACTGGGTCGATGCCAAGCGACAAACAGGGTTGATTGACTCGCCTGGATTTCAAGAATTTGGCCTACACCACATTGACGCCATGCAGTTGGCCGCTTACATGCCAGACTTCAAACCCCATGTGGTCCGTTGTAAATTTTACAACTGCACGCATTTACACGAACCAAATTGTGGGGTTCGCGATGCGGTAGAAGCAGGCATCATCAACGCATCGCGTTATCGTTTATATGGCTTGCTATTTACTGAACTCACTCAACCTGTTCATTATTGAAATTTATTATTTTTACCCCAGTAAACGAGCGAGTGTGAGCAAGGCCAACAGAACCATCCATAGAACCACTGTGCGCCAAACCAATCCAACCACGCTCGAGAGATGCGCTAACTCTGGCGTTCGACCAGGGGTACTTTCGCTGCCTTGCAAACTGGGGCCGTTGTCGTGAAGCACGTCCGAATCTGCAGCGCGGGCATCCAAAGCTTCACCACCTAGACGCACATTCAACGCGCCCGAAGTCGCTGACAACACCACGCCATCGTTGTCGTCAGGGAAACGCTGTGCATGGTTACGCCAACAATCGATGGCCTCTTCAAAATTACCCACAACGGCAAATGCGACAGCTGTAATGCGCGCCGGCAACCAATCTACCCAGCGCCAAGCCTCTGAGGCTGCCAGTTGTAAGGGCTTACTGACCCATGCTTTGCTGAGTGTTTCTGAGTTTCGCCAGGCTTGAGTAGCCCAAGCACTCATGCGATAGAGCACGGCCCCAGCCGGCCCTAGCCCTAACGCGGCCAGCACGGAAAACCAAGCCAGCACGCCAAATACATGCCGGTGAGCAGACAACACGGAGTGCTCAACGACATGGCGCAACAATTCGCTACGCGGCAAGGCTCCGACAGAGACATGTTGCCATTTAGCCAAGAGTTGACGCGCCAAGGGTTCATCTCCGACATCTAAGGCGTCACGAATGTCGGTGAAATGATGGCTGAATTGGCGAAAACCCAAGGTAGCGTACAGCACGCAAACACTCCACACCATGGCCACCGGCCAACCTAAAAAATACAGCAATACCCAATGCAACAACATCGTCAGCAAGGTAGGTACACCAATGGCCAAGGACCAAGTGGTCCAAGCTAATTCAGGGTGACCTGCGTCTAAACTTCGACTGACCCAAAAAATCCAACCCCGTATCCTGCGCCGCACCACGTTGTCCGACGACAAAGGTCTGGCTTGTTCTATCAACAAAGCAAAAAGAAGGGCCAAAAAACTCATACAGTGATGATAACGGGCACCCTGTGCGTTGCCATCAGGCTTGCAAAAAACAATAGAAATTTCGCAACATGCCTGCAGTTGCACCCCAAATGAACCTCTGATGCGCTCCATCTTGGTAAGGCATTGACAACCACTCCCTCACAAAACCTTCATGTTCCACACGGTGCCAGCGATGGTTGGAAGGGTCCATTAAAAATGCCAGTGGTACCTCAAATGCGTGCGCCACTTCAAACGGATTGGGCTTGAGCATCACATCTGAAGAAATCAAAGCGACCACGGGCGTGACATGAAAGGAGGAACCGGTAATGTAGGTCGGCAATTCGCCTAAAACCTTCACATGCCGCGCTTCAAGTCCCACCTCTTCATGGGCCTCGCGTAATGCGGTTGCAGCAGCATCGGCATCACCCGGATCTGCCTTGCCACCTGCAAAAGCAATTTGTCCGGAATGGGTCGATAAATGGGCTGTTCTTTGGGTCAACAGCACCGTAGGCTGTTCGCGCATGATCACCCCTACCAACACAGCGGCTTGTGCAGGCTCTCGGTCCATGAATTTGCGTTCACGCAGAAGCTCTGGCTGCCAAATAGGTGGGTGGGCAAATCGTGCGATCAGAGCCTGCGGTGTCAGTCGGTCGGGTGACACGGGCGACAAGTGCCGATCCACCCGAACCACGGGAACTTGCAAGGGATCGAAGATATGGGCTTTAGACATAGAAAAAGCCACCGCAAGCACAGACTTGGGGTGGCTTCTTGGCTAGCAAAAAGTAAATCGCTTAGAGGCGGCTCACTTGGCAGCGGCTGCGGCCTTGGAGGCGGCGGCCGACTTGCTGACCAATTTTTCTTTGATGCGCGCAGACTTACCGCTGCGGTCACGCAAGTAGTACAACTTGGCACGGCGCACATCACCGCGACGCTTGACTTCGATGCTGGCAATCAAGGGGCTGTAGGTTTGGAAAGTACGCTCGACGCCTTCACCGCTGGATACTTTACGCACGGTAAAGCCACTGTTGAGGCCGCGATTGCGTTTGGCAATGACCACACCTTCGTAGGCCTGGACACGCTTGCGGGTGCCTTCAACCACATTGACGCTCACAATCACTGTGTCGCCTGGCGCGAATTCGGGAATAACTTTTCCGAGGCGAGCGATTTCTTCTGCCTCAAGGGTTTGGATCAGGTTCATGGTTTCCTCTAAAGATCATGATCGCGCTACACAAAAGGCCTCAAACACGGTGGAATGAAGCGGCCGATCAGAGGATCGAAAAGCCAACTATTATAGCGGTTTTTGAGAATCCAACAAAGACTCGTCCGCGGGCGTAAGTCGTTTCGCATCACGCGCAGCCTCGATCAATTCAGGACGCAGTCGGGCCGTCAGCATCAGGCGTTGATCTCTTCGCCAACGTTCAATGTGCAGGTGATGACCAGACAACAACTCAGCGGGTACGGACTCCCCTTCCCAGACCTCAGGTCGTGTGTAGTGCGGGCAATCCAACAACCCATCGAGGGCTGGGTTAAAACTATCCAACTGATGGCTACCTTCGTCATTGAGGACGCCCGGTTGGAGGCGCGCCACAGCATCCAGCAAGGCCATGGCCGCCAATTCACCGCCAGACAACACAAAGTCGCCCAAACTGATTTGTAAGTCTACATACGTGTCTATAAAACGCTGGTCAATTCCTTCGTAGCGCCCACACAGCAATACGGCGCCTGTACTGTCAGACCAGCGCTGCACCATGGCATGGTTCATGACCTTGCCAATCGGAGAAAAAACCACGACGGGGGCCTGGTCGCGACTTTGCTCCCGCTCTGCGCGTATGGCATTCAGGCAAAGCAGCAAGGGCTCGGCCATCATCACCATGCCCGGCCCGCCACCAAAAGGGCGATCGTCCACGCGGCGGTAATTACCTTGTGCGAAATCGCGTGGATTCCAAAGGCGAACTATGACTGCCCCCGCCTCGTAAGCGCGACGCGTCACACCGCTTTTTAAAAACGGTTCAAACAACTCAGGAAACAAGGTGATGATGTCAAAACGCACGCGTCAACTCAGTCCAGTGCATCAGTAATCAGGTTGCCAGTCGGCCGTGATGCGACCGGCAGATAAATCCACGGCGTCGATGTAAACGCCCACAAAGGGGATCATGCGCTCCTTGAGAACATCGCCATCTTGGTAACTCAGCACCAAGACGGTTTGTGGACCGGTATGCAGCAACTCTTTGACTTGCCCAAGGGCAACACCCTCGCGGTTGAGTACATCCAAACCGATCAAATCCACCCAATAAAACTCGTCTGCTTCTGGGGTTGGAAAACTCGAACGGGCCACGAAAATTCGGGCACCTTTGAGAGCTTCAGCCGCTGTTCGATCTGCGACGGCGTGGGCACTGGCCACCACTGTGTCGGAATGATCTTTGGCTTCAATGATTTTCAAAAGAACCGTGCCTGAAAAAGTCTTGGCGCCTCTCTCACTCGGTTGCAAATACCAGCGCTTAGAAGAAAAAAGCGCTTCCGGAGAAGCGCTGTAGGGCAAAACTTTGAACCAGCCTTTGATGCCCCAAGCATCAGCAATGCGTCCGACTTCGACAGCGTCTGCAGGTAAATCTGCAGACTCCAAGTCGAGCGTCACCGCCATGCTTTTGGGCAGATTAAGCCGCTGCTTTAGCAGCTTGCTTGATCAAACGCTCGACGGTGGGCGAGCATTGCGCGCCTACGCTAGTCCAGTGCGACAAACGGTCTTGCGCAATGCGTAAACCTTCTTCGCCGCCTTTGGCGATCGGGTTGTAAAAACCGATGCGTTCGATGAAGCGACCATCGCGACGAACGCGCTTGTCTGCCACAACAATGTTGAAAAACGGACGGGCTTTAGAGCCGCCGCGGGAGAGTCGAATGACGACCATGATGAATCCTTCGGGTGGGTGGGTGTTT
>CANFYL010000091.1 GCA_947451285.1 Comamonadaceae bacterium | reverse complement strand
CTTTGCCCGCACGCTGTCACACGAGTTGGTGCAATGGCGTGCGGTGGCCAAAGCCGCAGGCTTGCGCCCAGACAAGCCTTGAGGCAGTGCAACATCACAGAAGGCTCAAGCCCTGGGTGACATCAGGCCTTTGACAAACCCGCTTTGACACGGTCCGGCGTGAGCGGTACGCGCCTGAAACGCACGCCTGTGGCATCGAACACAGCATTGGCCAAGGCAGCACCCGTAGGTCCTTGCGAAGCCTCACCCGTGCCCAAGAATGGCGCACCCGGACGGTCGATCAACACCACCTCGACCGGCGGCACTTCCGAGAAGGTCAGGATGGGATAGCTGGCCCAGTCACTAGAAAGCACCTTGGTGTTGTCGAACTTGACCTCCTCTTTAAGCGACCAACTCAGCGACTGAATCAAGCCACCTTCGATTTGATTGCTCACGCCATCGGGGTTGACGATGTGACCCACATCCGCCGACGCCACAGCACGGAGTACACGAACACGACCATTGCGGCGGTTGACCTCAACCTCCAGAGCCACCGCGCAATAACCTGCGATGTTTTTGTAACGAGCAAAGGCAATGCCACGTCCGCGACCTTCGGTCTTTTTCCAATCGGCCCAGCCAAAGGCTTTGGCCGCTTTGACCAGTGAATCGCGCGCGCGCTCGTCTTTCAAGAAACGCAGGCGATATTCCAATGGGTCAACCTTGGCGGCCAAGGCCAACTCGTCCATGAAGGACTCGATGGCAAACACGTTGGCATAAGCACCCAAGCCACGTGTGGACGAGGCGCGCAAGGGCATGTCGGTGATGAAGTGGGTCAAGACCTTGTGCCCTGGAAACTCATACAAGGCGATGGCATTGCGGTCTGCCGCATAGTTGGGCGGGCCACCATTGACGGGCAGGGGCAGAGTGAATGGTTTTTCAAGATAGCGCGCCGACAACAAATTGCCCGGCTCGCCACTGGGGCGTGTGCCATGTGGTGTAGACCAAACTTGCAAATCCCAATCGAGCACATGGCCTTGGGCATCGACGCCTGCTTGCACTTGAATTTCCATGGCCGAGCCATAGGGTTCCCAGGTGTGCTCTTGTTCGCGGGTGTACTGCAAGCGCACCGTTTGGCCGGGCACCGCCGCGGCCAACAGCGCTGCATCAGCCGCAGCGTCGTCGGCCAAGTTGTGACCGTAGCAACCGGCACCTTGCATGTGTTGGCAGCGCACCTTGGCGGGCTCCATGCCGAGCATCTTGGCAATCGCCACGCTGGTTTCAAATACCGACTGGCTGTGGGTTTGAATCAACATCACCCCATCTGCCCCCAAGGTGGCAATGGCGGCCGAGGTGCCGATGGACGCATGCATGTGGTAAGGGCGCTGGTAGGTGGCCTGTATGGTTTTCGCCACGGGCTCGCCACCGGCACGCACCTGCGTTTTGGTGTCGATGAGTTTGTTGGGCTTGGTTTTGCGCAGCCATTCAAAGATGCCCTCATGCCCGGGCAAGACTTTGTCGACCTGCCACTTGGCCGAAGCGGCCATGGCTTTGGCAGCGGCCAGTGCCTGTTCTTCACGCTTGGCCACCACACCCAAGAAGCTGCCATTACGCACGGCCTTGACCACGCCCGGCATTTTTTGTACTGCCGCCAAATTGACCGACAGCAGCTTGGCTTGGTAGGTGGGCGGGCGCACGATGTGGCCAAACAACATGCCCACAGGCCGTTGCTCTTGCACAAACATGGCTTGACCCACTATTTTGGCGGCCAGATCTGCACGCGGCACAGCGTGGCCAATGTAGCGGTGACGATGGGCGGGCTTGGGCTTGACTTGGCCGGTGGCTTCGCGGTTGAGCGATTCGCCCGACACCAAATCCCAGTAAGACACTTGATCCCCGGACAGCGCGTTGACCGTGCCGTCGTGCACGCTGAGGCTGTCGATCGGTTGTTTGAGTTTGTCCGCCGCGAGTTCGAGCATCAAGGCTCTCACCTCGGCAGACGCATATTGCACCGCAGTGCCGCAATTGGGCATCGAGAACGATCCTGCGGTCACACCTTCGTTGGGCACCAGGGCGGTGTCGCCTGAAATCACCTGCACGCGGGACAAATCTATGTCGAGTTCGTCGGCACAAATTTGAGTCACCGCAGTCAAAATACCCTGTCCCAACTCGACCTTACCGACCAGCAAAGTAACGGTTTGGTTGGCGTTGATGCGCAGCCAAGCATTGAGCTTGCGGTGGGTGTTGAGGGAACCTGGTAAGCGCGGCTTGGCGCTGACAGCAGCGGTTTGAGACAAAGCCGCATCTAGAGGAATGGCAAATGCCAGCGAGACATAGCCCGTGGTTTTCAAAAAATCGCGACGGCTGGAAGTGAGTGTGTGGCTCATGGTCAGGCTCCTTTGGCTGCGCGTAAAACGGCACGCACGATGCGGTTGTGTGCGCCGCATCGGCACAAATTGCCATCCAGGGCCGAGCGCACTTCAGCGTCGGTGGGCTTGGGGTTGCGGTCCAGCAAAGCCTGGGCTTGGATGATCATGCCCGAGGTGCAGTAGCCGCACTGGGCGGCCTGCTCGTCAATAAAAGCTTGTTGCAAGCGACTGGGCTGCTTGCCATCTCTCATACCCTCCAAGGTGGTCACCGCGCGACCTGCCACCGACGACAGCGGAGCCACACAACTGCGTACTGGATTGCCATCGACCATCACCGCACACGCGCCACACTGAGATTTTCCGCAACCGAATTTGGCGCCATTGATTTGAAAATCGTTGGCCAGCACCGTCAGCAAAGGCGTGGCCTCTGCTGCAGGACTACGCACCGATTGGCCGTTGAGTTTGAAACTGATCAAAGCTGTCTCCTTGTTTAGGTTCTTACAGGGCAGCGGCCTACGCCACCGCGCTTCACTGCTCGTCAATGATCGGGTTGGACAGAATGCCAATGCCCTCGATCTCTATCTCGCACACATCGCCTGGTGCCATCCACACAGGGGGATTGCGGGCATAGCCTACGCCGGCCGGGGTGCCGGTGATGATGACGTCACCGGGCTCGAGCGTCATGCACTCGGTGATGATGCGCAAGGACTCGACCACGTCCCACAAAAAGTCATTGGTGTTGGCGTCTTGCATGACCTTGCCATTGAGGCGAGACTGAATACGCAGCCCTGCACCACCGGGTGGCAACTCATCAGGCGTGACCATCCAAGGGCCAAAGGGGCCGCTGTCGTCGAAGTTTTTACCAATCGTCCATTGGCCCGATTTGCGCTGGTAATCGCGCAAGCTGCCGTCATTGAAACACGAGTACCCGGCGACACAATCCAAGGCATTCGCAGCGGTCAGGTGACGTGCACGTTTGCCAATGATGACAGCCAACTCGGCTTCGTAGTCGAGTTGGGTCGAAGCTTTGGGGCGCACCAAGGGCGCCAAGTGCCCCACCATGGAGCTTGGGCCACGCAAGAAAAAGCTGGGGTATTCAGGCCTGGCGTTGCCGCCCTCTGCCGCATGGTCGGCGTAGTTCAGACCCATGCACACGATTTTGCTGGGATTGGGGACAACCGGTAACAAACGCACACTGGCCAAAGGCTTGATGGCCGAAGCAGGGGCTTTTTGTGCCGCCGCATGCGCAGCGGCCAAGCCGCCGGGGGTGGACAACAAAGTCAGCATGTCACGAGGTAGATTGGCGCCGGTCAAACACAAATCGACAAAATCGGTGGCTTGTGGCTGGGCCACCCAACCGATGCCTGACTGGCCCTGTTCTTGAAAACTCAGCAAACGCATTTTGGGTCCTTTGGAGGGAAAGAGATGGGCGGATAATATCGATAATTCAAGCTTAGACAAATTTTTATCGATGAATTGTGTCGCCTTATGAACACCGCATCTGCCCCCGAAACCTCGGCGTCACTGACCGCCAGCACGTATGAGCGGTTGCGCGCCGATGTGCTCAGCGGCCACTGGACGCCTGGCAGCAAGTTGGGCATTGAGGCCTTGCGTGCCCACTACGGCACCGGCGCCACCCCCGTTCGTGAAGCACTCAACCGATTGGCAGCCGAAGGCTGGGTGCAGCACTTGGAGCAGCGCGGTTTTGCGGTGGCCTCGGTCAGCGAGGACGCATTGCGTGAGCTGGCCAAGACTCGGGTGTGGGTGGAAACCTTGGCCCTGACCCAAGGCCTGCAAGCGCGCACCGCTGAGTGGGAAGAGCACATGGTTTTGGCCTTGCATCGCTTATCCAAAACACCGCGCTCTTTGTATGACGACCGTTACGTGGAAAACCCCGCCTGGGAAAAGCTGCACAGAGAGTTTCATCAGGTGTTGGTCTCGCAATGTGGTTCGCGCTGGTTGATTGGTTTTTGCGAACAGCTCTACGACCAAGCCCACCGCTATCGACAGCTGGCGGTGAAAAAGTCGTACAAGCGGCGTCACGAACTCCACGAACACAAAGCCATGGTGGATGCGGTGTTGGCAGGTGACGCCCAGGCGGCTTGCCAAGCACTGGCGGGCCACTACGAAAAAACAGCTGACATCATTTTGAACAGCGCCCTTTGAACAGCGTCCTGTGCGCCCTACCCTTCGATTATTCAACTTCATCCAGAGCCTTGCCACCATGAACCACACTTCCCTCATCACCCGACTGTCCGACGACTTCCGCTGGCCTGGTGGCCGCCGCGTGGCCGTGATTTTCAACATCGCCTACGAGGCCTGGTCTGACGGCCAAGCCCCTGGCATTGGCCCCATGGGCAATGTGCTCAAGCCCGGTTTCTTTGACACCAACGCCCATTCGTGGGCCAGCTTTGGCATGGTGCGCGGCATCCACCGCTTGCTCGACTACGCCGACAAGCGGGGCGTGAAAACCAGCATCATGGTCAACGGTGTGCTGGCCGAGCGAGACCCCGACACCGTGAAGTCGCTGCACACGCGAGGCCACGAAATCGTCAACCACTCGTGGGGCATGGATGTGATTCCGGTCTACTTTGACGAAGCACAAGAGCGCGAGAACATCCGCAAGAACGATGAGATCTTGACCCGCGTGGCAGGCATCAAGCCCACCGGCTGGATCAGCCCACGCGGCACCGGGAGCCCCATCTCGTCGCGCCTCTTGGCCGAAGCCGGCTACCTGCACCACGGCGACTGCAACGACGACGACCGACCCTATGTGATGAACTTCGATGGACGACGTATCGTGGCTATTCCGTTGACGATGGACGTGAACGACTTGCCCACCTGCATCCGCTATGGCCAAGGTCCGCGCCACATGCTTGACACCTTCATCGACACCTTCACTGCCATGCGCGAGCGCGAACACGTGCCGCTGATGCTGGACGTGACCGCCCACACGCATGTGATGGGTCGCGCCTCAGGTGCCTGGGTGTACGATGAAATCATGGCCATCGTGGCCCAGCATTCGGATGTGTGGGTGACCACTCGCGAAGAGATGGCCAAGTACGTGTTGAGCCAGACACCCGCCTGAGTCTTTACCCAAGTCCCCCCCTCACCATGACAGGAAAACCCACGATGCAACGTCGCACCCTCGTTTGTTTCACCACGGCACTGTTGCTGGGTATCAGTACAGGCGCTTCCGCCCAAACCACCTACCCCACCAAGCCGGTGAAATTCGTCGTCGCCTTCGCGCCCGGTGGGCCGGCAGACATCATTGCGCGCTTGTTGGGTCAACGCCTGAGTGAGTCATTGGGTCAACCGGTGGTGGTAGAAAACCGCGCCGGTGCAGGTGGCAACGTGGCCAGCGGGATCGTGGCCAAAGCTGCGCCCGATGGCTACACGTTGATGATCAACACCAGTTCACTGGCGGTGAATGTGATCTTGTCCAAAAATCCGGGCTTCGATGCGGAAAAAGATTTCACACTGGCCAGCGTGGTGGCTTCTAGTCCAAACCTGCTGGTGGCCCACCCTGGTCTCAAAGCCAAGAACTTGCAAGAGATCGTGGCTGAAGCCAAGTCGGGCAAGCTCAACTACGGCACAGCAGGTGCAGGCACCACGCCGCACCTGACCGCCGAATACCTGTTCAAGGTGCTGGCCAAGGTGGATGTGGCGCATATCCCCTTTCAAGGGGCAGGTCCAGCGCTCAATGCCACCATGGGCGGTCAAGTGGAGATGGCCAGTGTGGCCCTGCCTGCAGCAGTGGAAATGGTCAAAGGCGGAAAAGTGCGCGGCTTGGCCGTGACCAGCAACAAGCGTGTCGCGGCTTTGCCCGATGTGCCCACCGTGGCCGAGTCAGGCTTTCCTGGTTTTGAGGACTACACCTGGGTTGGCGTATTCGCGCCCAGCAAAACCCCAACCGAGGTGGTGCAACACCTCAACAGCGAGATCAACAAGATTTTGCGCAGCGCAGACTTTCAAGCCAAGCTTGCAGGGGTTGGCTTTGAACCGGTGGGCGGCAGCACCAAAGAAGCCGCGGAGTATCTGAAAACGGAGCTCTCCAAATGGGCCAAGGTGGTGAAAGAAACCGGCACCAAGGTGGAGTGAGCCACGCTGGTGTGGGGTACCCGAGTTGCGCATTGCCATGCCCCATGAAAAAACCCGCCTCAGCGGGTTTTTTCATGCCGGTGTGTCAAACACATCAGCCCATGTGCAAACCACCGTTGCAAGAAAAGTCTGCGCCAGTGGTAAAGCCCGAATCCTCACCCGCTAACCAGCCCACGATGGAGCCAATTTCTTCGGGCGTGCCCAAGCGCTTGACAGGGATCGTAGCGACGATTTTTTCGAGCACGTCTTGGCGAATCGCTTTGACCATGTCGGTGCCAATGTAGCCCGGTGACACGGTGTTGACCGTGACTCCCTTGCTCGCCATCTCTTGCGCCAAGGCCATGGTGAAACCGTGCATGCCCGCCTTAGCAGCAGAATAGTTAGTCTGACCCGATTGGCCTTTTTCACCATTCACCGATGAGATCTGGATAATCCGACCAAAGCCACGTTCCACCATGTCTGCCACCACTTGCTTGGTGACGTTGAACATGGAGTTGAGGTTGGTATCGATCACGGCGTCCCAATCGTCGCGCGTCATTTTCAGGAACATGCGGTCGCGGGTAATGCCGGCGTTGTTGACCAACACATCAATCGGGCCATGCTCGGCTTTGGCTTTGGCAAAAGCCTCGACGGTGGAGTCCCATGAACTGACGTTGCCCACCGATGCGTAAAAGGTGTAGCCCAAGGCCTTTTGCTCGGCCAACCACTTGTCAAAGTCACGCGTGGGGCCGCAACCAGCAATCACGGTGAAACCGTCTTTGTGCAGACGTTGGCAAATCGCGGTACCGATACCACCCATACCCCCTGTTACGTACGCTACTTTCTTGCTCATCATTTGTCTCCTGTTGTATGAGTTGTTAACTG
>CANFYL010000090.1 GCA_947451285.1 Comamonadaceae bacterium | reverse complement strand
TCTCGGGGTTGCGGATGCGAAACGCGGCTTTGCCCACCGCTTGCAGCATGGCCACTTGGGCCGGGGCTTCGTGGATGTAGCCCAGGTCGCGGTCCAAGTAAGGCGACTCGATTTGACCGGTGAGGTGCAACAGCGGTGTGCCTGCGGTGAGTGCTTCGATCATGGCGCCCGCCGCGTTGCCCGCCCCTGTGCCGGTGCTGGTGACGCACACACCCAAGTTGCCAGTGACACGGGCATAGGCGTCGGCCATGTTGCAGGCACCGGCTTCGCCACGGGCCGACACAAAGCGGATTTTTTGTCGCCGATGGAAGGCGTCCAAGATCGGCATGTTGTGGATCGAGATCACACCAAAGGCGGCCTTGACGCCGCACTGTTCTAAGAATCGGGTGGCCAGTTCGCCAACGGTGATCTGTGGTGCTGCGGTGGGTGTGGTCATGTCGAACTTGATTTTTGAAAATGGCTGATGCGCTCGGTCAATTGAGTCGCCGCCAATTGAACGTGGGACACCAAGGCCTTGGCAAGCTCTGGGTCCACCTGCTGGGCCGGCACCGTGATGCTGATGGCGGCCACCACATGGTGCTGGTGGTTGAACACCGGGGCCGCGATGGTGGAGATGCCGTTCTCAAACCCGCCTTGGCTCAGGCCGAAGCCGTTGGCGCGGTCTTTGTCGATCAAGGTTTTGAGTTGCGCCAAGCTGGTGGGCGTTTTGTCAGTGTAGGTAGGCAGCGGTGTTTCGGGGTAGAGTTTTTTCAAGGCGACCATGTCGAGGTCGGACAACAGCAAGCGCCCGAGCACCGTGGCGTGAGCGGGCAAACGCGCGCCCACTTGGATGGAATGAAACAAGGCGCTGCGCCCTGCCGCCTTCACCACAAACACCACGTCACGGCCATCGCGCACCACCAGGTGGGCGGAGTAGCCCGAGCTGTCGCGCAGTTGTTCGATGACGGGCCGACCGTACTCCGTGAGCTCCATCGAGGCCAAAAACTCAAAGCCCAGACGCAACACGCCT
The DNA here is from genome assembly GCA_947451285.1 of Comamonadaceae bacterium. Taxonomy (GTDB): domain Bacteria; phylum Pseudomonadota; class Gammaproteobacteria; order Burkholderiales; family Burkholderiaceae_C; genus Limnohabitans. Next base: position 6,581 of record CANFYL010000090.1, on the reverse strand, counting down.
ATGCTGAGTTTGTAGCTGGTGGAGTCGCCCACACGCTCGACAAAACCCGAGCGCTCCAAGGTGTGCAAGATGCGAAACACCGACGCACGCGGCAGGTCCATGCTGCGGGCCAAATCGGCCCCGGTGAGCGTGGGCGTGGTGCGGTTGAACTGCCCCAGCAGCTCCAAGCCGCGTTGCAAAGCGGGCACCAGGTATTTGTCGTCAGAGGTGGCGGTCATGGTGCGGCATTCATGGCTGGGTGGTCATGGCGTGGTGGGGGCGACAAGCCCGAGCACGGCGTTGACAGCGTCAGCGCCTTCGAGCGCGCAGGCGTGCCCCACATCGCCCAGGTCGAGCCACGGCACACCCAAACGCACCGCCAAGGCTTGGCAGCCGGCCATGGGCGTGATGCCATCGGCACGGCCACTGGCGATGGTCAAGTCAAGCTTGCTGTGCTGCAAATCGGTGGCGACATCGCCCTGCGACAACATGTGGGTGGCCTGGGTGTAACCGGCTGGATGCACCTGGGCCATGATGTGTTGCACAAAGGCCAATTGTTCAGGGCTGGCTTGGGACGACACCATGGCGACGCCGCGTTTGCTGGCCATGCCTTGAGGGCCCAAAGTGTTGAGCGCGTGCAGGCGGTCGTCGCGCTTTTGGGCACGCAGCGCTGCATCGGTCAAGCCATAACCTTGTGCAGGCGCCAGCAAGACCAAGCGCGACACGCGCGCGGGCTGCGCGGCGGCGGCGCTGGCCGCCATCAAAGCGCCCAAAGAGTGGCCCACCAAGGTGATGGGATGGGTGACACCCAAAGCGTCTAACCAGGCCCACACGCGCGCCGCGTAGTCGCGCGGCAAAGGCTCGGCGGGGGTCACGGGTGTTGAAGCGCCGTAGCCCGGGGCTTCCCAGGCCAACACACCGATGGGTGGGTTCGCAGGCTGGGCAGCCGAGTCATGACGCAGCGACTTGGTTGCTGCATCGAGCTGCATCAACCAACTGCCTGAGCCCGAGCCGATGCCGTGCAGCAACACGTGCGTGGTCTGCGGCAGCGGTGCACCGGCATGGCGGTATTGCACCGTGCCCAAGGCGGTGTCGACCTGTTGCAGCGCATGGGCTTGCAAACGACGTTGAAGATCGGTCGATCCAGTCATGAGGCTGCGTGTCAGCGCTTGACTTTGGAGAGCGGGTGCTCGGGAGGGTAGGTGGGCGTGATGGGCTTGGGCGTGCCCAACATCACGCACATGAGCGCGTCTTCGTCGCCGATGTTGACTTCTTCGCGGTACACACCAGGGGGCACAGAAATCAGGTCACGCTCGTGCAGGATGGATTCCCAACGCTGGCCGTCTTTTTCGCAGACGATTTTCATCTTGCCGCGCAGCACAAAGAACACCTCTTCCACGTCGTAGTGGATGTGTGAGGGGCCAATGCCACCGGCGGGGATGACCATGGTGGAGAAGGTGAAGTGCGCCGAAGGCACGGTGTTGTTGTCGCTGGCCACGCCGGTGGCACCGGTGCCCATGTAGCGCATTTGGGCGCGGCGGTAACGCGGGTCCACCTTGGCCTGGAAGGCCAAAGCGTCCCAGTCGTAGCGACGGGTGGCAAAGCGCGCCACACGCGACTCCAACCAAGCACCAAAGTCTTGGCCGCTGGCAGGCATCAAGCTGCGCTGGATGTCAGCTTCAGGCGGAATCAGGGCATCCATCAAACCGCGTTCGTTGAAGACGGGTTGGTTGGCGGCTGCTTGGGTGGTGGTCATGGGGTCTCCTAGAAAACAGGGTTAATTCATCACAAAGCCGCCATTGACGGGCAAGACTTGGCCCGTCACATAGCCGCTGCTGCGGGATAACAAAAACAACACGGTGGCGGTCACGTCGTCGGGCACTTGGGCGCGTTCGATGGCGCGGCCTTGGGCGTAATACTGGTGGCGGGCTTCGGGCACGTACTCGGTGGCTTCGACCAAGGTCAGGCCCGGGGCCACCGCGTTGACGGTGATGCCTTGGGGCCCGAGCTCACGCGCCATGGAGCGCGTCATGGCCATCACCGCACCTTTGCTCGACACATAGGCCATCAAACGCGGGGCACCCCACAAGGCGGTGTCGGACGCGAGGTTGACCACACGGCCCGTGCCGCTCGCCGCCAGATGCGGCGTAGCGGCAACCGTGGCCAGCCACGGACCACGCACGTTGACCGCCATCACCTGGTCCCAGGTGTCGACGCTGAGTTCGTCCATGTTTTTGCCGCCCGAGTTGGTGATGGCGGCGTTGTTGACCAAACCGTCCAAGCCACCCCAGTGATCAGCTGCGGCGTTGACCCCAGCCTTGACGGCAGCGGGGTCAGACATGTCCATGGGCAGGTAGTAGGTGGCGTCGCCCAGCTCTGCGGCCAGGGCGCGACCGCGCTCGTGCAACACATCGCTGATGACCACACGGGCACCGGCTTGCACCAGGGCGCGCACAAAGGCTTCGCCCAAGCCACGGGCGCCGCCGGTGACGAGCACTCGGCGATCGTTCAGCATGATCTCTGACATTGGCGTTCTTGAGTTCTTCATGGGCAAGCCGCTCATGCGCTTCGCCGTTCGGCGCTGGGCAAGTAATGCAAGACACGGTGTTCGGCCAGCGCCACCGCGTAATAGGCCACGATGCCAATGACCGTGAGCGCCCCAATGACAACAAACACACCGGCCGTGTTGCCTTGGCCTTCAAAGAACACCAACAGATAACCCAAGCCCATATTGCCTCCGACCAACTCGCCCACCACCACACCGATGACGGCCAAGGTGCTGGCAATGCGCAAGCCCGAAAACAAAGCGGGCATGGTGGTGGGGTACTCGACCATGCGAAACACTTGCAATCGGGTGGCGGAAAACGAACGGGCCAAGTTGATCATGTCGTGGTCCATGGTGCGCATGGCCGACAAGACGTTGATGAGCACGGGGAAAAACACAATCAACACCGCCACCAAAATTTTGGGGTACATGGTGTAGCCCAGCCACATCACAAACAAAGGCGCAAAGGCCACCTTAGGCGCAATTTGCAAAGCCAGCAAATACGGCGACAACACAGCCTCTACCCGTGGCGACAAACCCAAGGCGTAGCCAATCAGCGCGCCCATGAGGGCGCCCAACACAAAGCCCAACACCACCTCTGCGGCCGTGATGCCAGCATGCCAAAGCAGCTTTTCTGCATCCCAGATGCGCAGCGCTTCGGCACATACCGTGGTCAAGCGCGGCAACACGAACTCGGGTACACCCAGCCATGCAGGCCCCCACTCCCAGGCTGCCAGAAACACCAGCAGCACGGCCACACTCATGCTTGTCGTGACAAGACCTTCGCGTTGATCGCTCATGAGAGGCTTACTTTCCTGAGACGAACTGGTTGGTGTAGAGCTCTTTCAAAGGCGCGGCTTTGGGCACCACACCGTTGTCGACATAAAACTTCTGCAGCTCGCCCAAACGCGCTTCGTCCATTTGACCGGGTACTTTTTGCTTGGCGTACACGTATTGGTTGTACATCTCGAAGGCCTTCAGGATGGAGGCCTCTTTGCCTTTGTGCGCAGGCACATGGGCCACATACACCGCTGTGGCGGCCTTGGGGTCGGCCATGATGTCTTTCATACCTTTGATCGTGGCACGCACGAGCTTTTGAACCAGCTGCGGGTTCTTTTGAATCGTCTCGTCAGACGCCAAGATGGCCTGGGCCATGCTTTTGAAATACACATCAGCCGGCAAGATGTCGACCTGCGCACCTGCCTCCATAGAGCTCACAGTCCAGTCCGGCACACCGGCCATGCCCACTGCTTTTTTGGCAGCGAATTGCTGCCACACACCGGCAGGGCCTGCAGCTTGGATGTTCACATCGTTCTTCGTCAAACCCACTTTGCTGAGCATGCCCAACAAGGCGTAATACGTGGTGTCGGTGTAGGCCAGCACAGTGACGGTTTTGCCTTTGAGCTCGCGGGGACTTTCAATTTTTTCGTCTTTGTGCGTCACCAGCTGCGTGAGCGAGCCCGCGCCCAACACGGCCACGGCCTTGACAGGAATGCCTTGTGCTCGCGCAATGATGGGCGTGTCGCCGATCGCGCCACCAATCACCGCATTGCCTGCACCCACTTGCTTGGCCACATCCACACCGCCCCGCCCGGTGACGAATTTCACATCCAGGCCCTCAGCAGCGTAATAGCCTTTCGCCTGCGCAATCATCCATGGACCGAACGCAGGCAAGGTGCTGGGTGCCGGCAAAAGGTAAGTGATTTCTTGCAACGCTTGGGCACGTGACATTGTGGGTAGGGCCAACGTGGCCGCAGCCATCAGTGCCAAGGTGAGACGTCGACTCTTTGAAGCGGATATGAACTGGCGCATGTAATGACTCCTAGGGTGGTGTGAAGAAGCGTTGAGAAAAATCGGTTGGGTGCGTCAATGCACCTCGGTGTTGGCGTCGAGTTTGAGCAACTCCATCAAGCGGGCCACATAGCGACCGACTCGGTCGTCTTTGCGTCGCTGCATGGGGTTGTCACGTCCGGGAATGTCGACGGTGATTTGTTCAATGATGGTGCCAGGTCGCTCGCTCATGACCAGAATGCGATCGGACAAGGCCACCGCCTCGGCCAAGTCATGGGTGATGAACAACACGGTCTTGCCTTGTTCAGACACAGTGCGTGCCAAATCTTGTTGCAAGATCATTTTGGTTTGTGCATCGAGCGCAGAAAACGGCTCATCCATCAACAACACCACCGGGTCGATCGCCAAGGTACGGGCTAAGGCTGCACGTTGGCGCATGCCACCCGAGAGTTGGTGCGGGTAATGCGCGCCAAAACCGGTGAGGTGACATTGCGCGATCAACTGCGTGGAGACTTTCTGACGCTGCGTCGCACCGACACCCCGCAACTCCAAGCCAAACTCGATGTTTTGTGCAATCGTGCGCCAAGGCATGAGCAAATCTTTTTGCAACATGAAGGCCACATGCTTGTTGGGGCCGTTGACCACCTCACCGGCCACCTTGACCATGCCCGCGCTGGGCTTGGCCAGGCCTGAGCCCATGTTGAGCAAGGTGCTTTTGCCGCAGCCCGAGGGACCAATGATGGAGACCACTTCGCCGGGAGCGATGGCAAACGTCACATCGCGTGCGGCCAAGACCTCGGAAGGCTTACCCGGCACACCAAAACGCTTGTCCACGCCGATGAATTCGATGGCCGGGGTCTCGTGCTGCGCGGTGCTCATACGGTTCTCCTGTATTCGCCGAAGATGTTTCTTTAATGAAACATTGATTCATTAAAGAAATATTATTGACCGCACATCGCAGACCGTCAAGAATGGCCTGCAGTTTTTAAAGGTTATTCAAGTCCCATTGACGGACTGGGCTGCAACAACCAGTCACGCAGCAGTTGCGCCGAGGCAGCGGGCCGCTCCATGGTGGCCATATGACCTGCGTTCGCAATGGTCTGTACACGCGGACGCGCAGGAATAAAAGATGCGATTTCTTCGTGCTGCGATGGGGGCGACCAACTGTCTTGCTGCCCACAGGCGACCAAGGTTGGCACGTGCAACGCGGCCAACACGTCCATGGTGTCGGGGCGGTGGAGCAAGGCCTGGATTTGGTGGGCAAACACATCGGCCGACTTGCGCGCCAGCATGGCCACGATGGCTTCGATCAGCTCAGCGTCGGCCAAGCGTTCTGGCGCCACCATGCCTTGCACCCACACCTGCGCCATGGCGCGCACGCCCTGTGTGCGGGCGATGTCAAGCAGCGCATAGCGCTTGCGCGTTTCCTCTTCCCCGGCCGCCCCAGCGGCTTTGGCTTTGTAGCCGGTGTCGAGCAGGGCCAAACGCGTGACGCGTTCGGGCGCGCGGCGCATCACCTCCAGTGCCACGCGGCCGCCCATGGAGTGGCCAGCCAAGGCGAACGTGGGCGGTGCGCTGGCTAGCAATTGATCGGCCATGGTGCCCAAGTTGTCGGCCATGCCGTGGTCCACGATGTGGCACGCGGCATGCGGCGCGAGCGCGGGCAGCAAGGGGGACCAGACGGCGGCGTCGCACATGAGGCCGGGAACCAAGAGCAGGGCTTGGGGTGAAGTGGGCAGAGAGCGAGGAGTCATGATGGGGCGTGAGTATCCCAGTTCAAAAGCTCTGCCAAGCGACGAATCACCCACTCGGCCTCTGGCGCTGACACCGCAGAGACATCGGCCAGCAGCGCTTGGTGGCAGCGCGCCAAGACCTCGTGTGTCTCCAGCCCCTGACTGAATTGCACGCTTTGCGCGTGCTCGGTGAGTAGGTTGGCCATGTCCTCACAGATTTCGTAGCGTTGCGCCACCTCTTGGTGGCTCGCACTGGGCTTGGTTTGGCCCGGACGAACAAACAGGGCCATGAATGACGTGGGGATGTCGATTTGCGAGTCACACATTCAATTGGCACCCACGGCTTTTGTCACCGCCTTGCCCACACGGACGAGATACTTTGGAGCGACCGACATCACTCCACCGTCACCGACTTCGCCAAGTTGCGTGGCTTGTCCACATCGGTGCCACGTGCACACGCCGTGTGGTAGGCCAGCAATTGCAGCGGCACCACATGCAAGATGGGCGAGAGCACACCGTAGTGCTCGGGCATG
>CANFYL010000089.1 GCA_947451285.1 Comamonadaceae bacterium | reverse complement strand
GTTTGTGATCTCTACCGCTCACCTTGTAAATATTGCCGACCTTTGACTGGGTGGCCTTCGGGCCAAGCGGGTTGGTGTCATGCGCTGACTTAGGCGCTCCATCATGAACTTTGAAGAATTGAATTTGGCCCCGGCCATCTTAAAAGCCGTACTCGAACAGGGTTACGAAACTCCCACCCCCATCCAAGCCCAGGCCATTCCTGCTGTGCTCGAAGGCCACGACCTCTTGGCAGGTGCCCAAACCGGCACGGGTAAAACTGCCGCCTTCACCTTGCCGATGCTGCACAAGCTCACCATGAGCCGCAGCACCGAGAACAAGTTTGGCGTCTACGGTGTGCGTGCCTTGGTGCTCACCCCCACGCGAGAGCTGGCCGCGCAGGTGGAAGAATCCATCCGCACCTACGGCAAATACCTGCAACTCACCTCCACCGTGATCTTTGGCGGCGTAGGCATGAACCCACAAGTCGCACGCATCAAAAAAGGCGTGGACATTTTGGTGGCCACGCCCGGTCGTTTGCTTGACTTGCAGCAGCAAGGCTTGCTCGATCTGTCCACCGTGCAAATGCTGGTGCTGGACGAAGCTGACCGCATGCTCGACATGGGCTTCATCCATGACGTGAAAAAAATCTTGGCCTTGGTGCCCAAAGACAAACAGAGCTTGTTGTTCTCGGCCACCTTCAGTGACGAGATTCGTGAACTGGCCAACGGCTTGCTCAAGAACCCACAAAGCATTCAGGTCACGCCCAGCAACACCACGGTGCAACGCATCACCCAAGTGGTCCACCCTGTGGGTCGTGGCAAGAAAAAAGCCTTGCTGGCGCACATCATCAACGAGCACAACTGGAGCCAGGTGCTGGTGTTCACGCGCACCAAATTTGGTGCCAACAACGTGGCCGAGTTCTTGACAAAAAATGGCATCAACGCCATGGCTCTGCACGGCAACAAAAGCCAGACCGCCCGTACCCAAGCCTTGGCAGGTTTCAAGAGCGGCGACATTCGCGCCTTGGTGGCCACCGACATTGCCGCACGCGGCATCGACATTGACGAGTTGCCACATGTGGTGAACTACGAAATCCCCAACATCAGCGAAGACTATGTGCACCGCATTGGTCGTACCGGTCGTGCGGGCTCGAGCGGTGAAGCCGTGAGCCTGGTGTCCTTGGACGAAGAAGGCTTCATGAAAGACATTGAGCACTTCACCAAGCAGCAAGTGCCCGTCGTCGTCGTAGAAGGGTTTGGTCCCGAGCCCGATGAAAGAGCCGAACCCATTGCCATGGGTCGTCAAACCCTGTGGGGTGGTTTGGGTAAGCCCCCAGGCCGCGACGTGATGGCCGCCGCTGCCAAAGCAGCGCGCAACGAAATGATGCAACGCATCCGCGACACCAAAGGCGCCTCGGGCGGTGGTGGCGGCGGACGCGGTGGCCGTGGCCCAGCACCGCGCGGTGAAGGCGGTGACAGCGAAGGCCGTGCCCCACGCCCCAACGGCCATGTGAGCCGCGACCGCAACGGCGAGCGCCCACCGCGTGACGGCAACCGCCCCCAAGGCCAAGGCCCGCGTCCCGCACGCCAATTCGACAACCGTGGCCCGCGTCCAGACGCAGCCCGTGCCCCACGCGACTTTGAACCGCGCATGCCACGTGACAACGAGGCGCGCCCTCCACGCGGTGAGGACGACGACTTCCAGCCCCGCGCCAACGCGCATTTGGGCACCCAAAGCGGCGTGAACGCCTTTGGCCACAAAACCCAAGGCGGCGGTCAACGCCAACCTGACCCCACACGCACCAGTGTTGACCTCATGACCGAGCGCAAACGCGGCGGTGGTGGCGGTTATGGCGGCGGCGGTGGCCGCCGCAATGGTGGAGGCGGCGGCGGTCGCTCTGGCGGTGGTGGCGGTCGCTCTGGCGGCGGTTATGGTGGCGGCGGTTACACCCGCTGAAGCTTCAGGACTTGCCCAAGCAAAAGTCTGCTGATCTTGGGACGCAGGCTTTTTTGTGGCGACTAGTTTGGGCTATTGTCAAGCTTGGAGTCGGCACTCTGGCACCGGTGTTGGCAATGGCGCTTGCGCATAAAAGGCGCGCAAATTATCCATGGTCAGATCGGCCATGGCACGACGCGTCTCTTCGGTATGGCTGCCGATGTGCGGCGTTAGTACCACGTTGGGCAAACTGCGCAACTCAGGCGAAACACGGGGTTCATCCCAAAAAACATCCAAGCCTGCGCCCGCGATAGACTTAGTTTTCAAGGCCTGCATCAATGCCTCTGGATCGACCACAGAACCGCGGGCAATGTTGATCAAATATCCCTTAGGACCTAAGTTCTCCAGCACCGTTGCATTGACCAAATTCAGGGTGGATGCCCCGCCCGGTGACGCCACCACCAAATAGTCAATATCTGAAGCCATGGTCTCAACAGAAGCGAAGAAGGTGTACGGCAAGTTAGGTTTGGGGGACCGACTGCAATAGCTGATGCGCATGTCAAACGCGGCAGTTCGCTGGGCAATGGCTTGACCAATTCGCCCCATCCCTAAGATGCCGACACGTGCACCCGACATTCGGCGAGCCATGCCAAACGACTCCATCACCCAATCACCGTTGCGCACGAAGCGATCGGCCTGCGGTATGCGTCGCCCGACTGCCAGCATGAGCCCAAGCGCTAAATCTGCTACGTCAGCTGTCATGGTGCCCGGCGTGTGAGTCACCACAATGCCGCGCTCTATGACCGCGTCCAGATCAATGCCGTCGTAACCCACGCCACACAGCGCAATCAACTTGAGATTTGGCAACATGGTCAACAAATTTCGGTCCACCTTCGACTCGCTACCCGTGCCCACCAAAGCCGTGACTTTGGTCAGCGCCATGGGATCCACAATGTGCGCATGATCATGGACGATGTAGTCCTCCTGCTGCATGGCATGCATCAAAAACGCTGGCACGTTAGAGACTTGCATAAGGTGTTGTGTCATCTTGTTACTCCTGACATCTGAATACATCAACTCTACCGCTTCAGGCAAGCTTCGTCATTGGCTAACATGCGCTCTATGACTGAAGGTTCTCCAACACTTGAAATAAGCGGCGTCTTGGCCACCCTCACCCTGCGCCGCCCCTCACAACGCAATAGCTTGACGGATGACGACTTGCACACCTTGTTATCGCACTTTGACGCCATCAACCATAACCCTGCCATTCAAGTTCTTGTTCTCGAAGCAAATACAGAGGGGCAAACCAAGCCGGTCTTCAGCGCGGGATACAACGTGGACGGCTTTGACCATGACGTCATGGCCCCTTTGTTTTTTGAAAAAATTCCAGAAGCGCTTGAACGATTGCGCCCCATCACGATTTGTGCACTCAATGGCAGCGTGTTTGGGGGCGCAACTGACCTGGTCTTAGCCTGCGACCTGCGCGTTGGCGTGCATGGGATGATTTGGCGCATGCCTGCCTGCGCGCTCGGACTGCATTACTACCCCAGTGGATTGCGCAGGTATGTAAGCCGTTTTGGTTTAAATGCCAGCAAACGGGCTTTCTTGCTGGGTCAGTCTTTGCGGTTTGAAGATCTCAAAGAAGTGGGCCTGTTTGAAGCATTGGTAGACACGCAGACTCTGGACACCGAGGTTGCTAAATTGGTCAATGCACTGATTCAGATGGCGCCTATGGCTTTACAAGCCACCAAACAAAGCTTGAATGAAGTGGCCGCTGGGCTCTATTGCGAACCCGTATTCAAAGAGCGCTCTCGCCAATCAGTGCGCAGCGTGGACTTTGCCGAGGGCCGCGCTGCGTTCGCACAGCGGCGTAAACCCGTTTTTTCAGGCCGTTGAAGGAGCCCCATGAAAAGGTCCAGCGATACATTGCAACACTGGTTAGACCAAGAAACGCAAGTTCGTCAGCACATGCTGCCCCATGGCGTCACGCCACTGGACGATGTGCGAGCCCGCACTGGCTTGGAACTGATTCAAGGCATGCTGCAGGGCTACATCCAGCCGGCCCCGTTTTCAAAGCTGTTGGATTTTTTATTGGTCGAGGTCGGCGAAGGTCATGTGGCCTTCCAGGGGGCACCGAGTTCCGAGTTCTTCAACCCCATGGGCACCGTGCATGGTGGCTGGTTTGCCACCTTGCTCGACTCGGCCATGGGTTGTGCCGTTCATACCTTGCTACCAGCAGGACGTGGCTACACCACCTCGGGTCTGACGGTAAGTTTGGTCAAAGCCCTCACACCCAAGGTGCAACGTGTGCGCGCCATTGCCCAGGTGCTTCACAGTGGGCGCCAACTGGCAACGGCCGATGCCCGATTGGTCGGGCCAGACGGCACGCTCTATGCCCATGCCACTTGCACCTGTTTAGTTTTTGATATTCCAGGACAATCTAAATCATGAGACTTCTACACACCATGCTGCGCGTGGGCAATATGCAACGCGCCATAGACTTCTATACTCAAGCCATGGGCATGCAGTTGTTGCGCACAACCCAGCGGCCCGAGCAGCACTACGACCTTGCCTTTGTGGGCTTCGGGGGCAACCCGGACCAAGCTGAAATCGAGTTGACCTACAACTACGGCGTCACGTCTTATGACCTAGGAACCGCCTATGGCCACATTGCCATTGGCGTATCAGACATCCGTGCTGCCTGCGAGAAAATCCGGCAAGCCGGTGGCAGGATCACGCGCGAACCTGGCGCCGTCCAAGGCGGCGCGACCATGATCGCGTTTGTTCAAGATCCTGATGGCTATAAGATTGAATTGATTGAACGCGCAGTGACTTGATTGACAGTCCCGAAAAAAATAGCCCCTGATTCGGGGCTATTTTTTAGGTCGCTGACAAGCGGTTGACGTGACCTGCCAGGCGACACAGCTTGCGGATCAACCGCCTTTGCTGGAGCGCTTGCCAGGATTCTTTTTGCTACGTGTCGCGACACCGCGCTCAAGGCTGATGCGTTGGCCACGGCCACCGGTACGTGGCGTGGTACCAGGCAGGGGGGTCGGAGCAGGCGTGCGCTTGCGGTCGGCTTCGGTGACGATTTTGTTGCCCATTTAATTTTCCAGAGATAGGTTTAAAACCCTCTATTAGGCCACAGGTTGAGCCCGTTTTATGCCCTTGCGCCCGCATAATCACTTAAAACAAAGGTCTGTATGAATCCAACAATCAGCGAATTGCTTGATCGCATCCGCGAGATAGAACAACAGATCGAGGCAGAGACGAAGCTGAGGCGTGCTGAACTCCAAGCCGATTTCGAAGACAAACGCGTGCGCTTTGAACGTGAGGTCTTGGCACAACACCGTCGCTTCAAAACAAGCTTGATCCGATACATGCTGACTGCCAACTGGTTGAGCGTTGTCACGGCACCTGTGATTTACTGCGTGCTGCTGCCCATGCTCCTCCTTGACTTGTTTGTGACGGTCTATCAACGCATTTGTTTTCCCATTTACGGAATAGTAAAGGTCAAGCGCCAGGACTATTTCGTCTACGACCGAACCCACTTGGCCTACTTGAATGTGATTGAGAAGATCAACTGCGCCTATTGCTCCTACGGAAATGGTTTGATGGCTTATGCGCGTGAGATCGTGGCACGCACAGAGATGTATTGGTGCCCCATCAAGCATGCCCGCAAGGTACTGCAGGCACATCCTTATTACGCAGGATTTGTCGACTACGGCGATGCCAAAGGCTATCAAGAGGAATTGGGCCTGCTACGCCAACGATTGACTGATCTTGACATCAAGAAAGACGCGCCTTGAACGACTTCGCATCCAGCCGGTTGGACGCCCTGACTTTGGTTTTATACCGAATGGCAAGCTATGCAGTGACCAACCTGATCGACGATGCCGCCATGTTGTCCTTGATTTTTGTGTGAATTGCGTGAGCCAAAAAAAAGCCAGCTGTAAAAACAACTGGCTTGGTTTGAGCAATGGGTGCTCAGCGCTTAACGGTCAAAACGCGGCTTAGGGCTGCGTTTTTTTGCATCGAACCCACCGCCGCCGAAGGGTTTGCCTGCAGGGCGAGCAGGCTTGTCAAACGGTGTGCGACCAGGTTCGAAACCGACTTGACGAGGTCCGCGTGCAGGACGATCGTCAAAGCTGCGTGGGCCTGCGGGATGGGCAAAACCTTGACCACCGCCAAAACCACCACGACCTTGGCTCTGACCTTCGCTAAAACCGCCACGAGGTGCGCCACCTTGACGTGATTCGAATGAATTGCCCGCTTTGCGGTTGTCAAAACGGTCATTGCCCCCAAAACCACCACCGCCGCCACGGCGGCCGTCAAACTTGCCACCCCCTTTGCGCGGCGCGAAGTCACGCCCGCGCTCGACGCGCTGGGTCGGCTCCATGCCTGGAATTACTTCAGCCGTGAAAGGCTGACGCGTGAAAGCTTCGATGTCATAAATTTTGCGTTTGTCACGGAACTCGGCCAAGGTTACAGCCAGACCATCACGACCTGCACGGCCCGTTCGGCCAATTCGGTGGGTGTAATCTTCGGACTTCATAGGCAAGCCAAAGTTGAACACGTGGGTGATGGTAGGCACGTCAATGCCACGCGCAGCCACATCGGTGGCCACCAAAATTTGCACTTGGCCTTGACGCAAGGCCATCAAGCGGCGATTGCGCAAACCTTGACTCAAGGCACCATGCAAGGCCACAGCGGAGAAACCGTCTTGTTGCAAATCATTGGCCAAGCCATCGCACTCAATTTGAGTGCTGGCAAAGACAATGGCTTGGTCGATCGTGGTGTCACGCAACAGATGGTCCAAGAGGCGGCGCTTGTGGGCGGCGTTGTCGGCCCAATGCAAGATTTGACGAATGTTGTTGTGCTTCTCTTGAGGCGAGTCGATTTGCACACGCTGGGGTTCACGCATGACACGCGTTGCCAACTGCTGGATGCGCGGCGCAAAGGTGGCGCTGAACATCATGGTCTGGCGACGCTGGATGGTGAGTTGGTTGATTTCGGCCAAGTCGTCGGAGAAGCCCAGATCCAACATGCGGTCAGCTTCGTCGACCACCAAGAATTGCACTTGGTCGAGTTTGATTTGCATCGAACGCTGCAAGTCAAGCAATCGCCCGGGTGTAGCAACCACCAAGTTAGCGTTTTGCAGTTTGGCAATTTGCAACTGATAAGGCATGCCGCCCACCACGTTGGCCACGCGCAAACCGCGGCAGTGTGTGACCAATCCAATGGCGTCATGCGCCACCTGCTGAGCCAATTCACGGGTTGGGCAAACGATCAAAGCACCCGGTGTTGGCGCCTTGAAGTTGCGCGGGTTGGTGGGGTCTTTGCGACGTGCACGCTTAGGTGCAGGTTCGCCTTTGGCAGCGGCCTCGGCCACTACGGCTTCCCACTCGGCCGTTTCTTTGGCGTCTTGGGCGTGCATTTGTGCAATCAAGGTGTTGAGCACTGGCAACAAGAAAGCGGCGGTCTTGCCGCTGCCGGTTTGGCTCGACACCATCAGGTCGTTGAACTTGCCAGCGGCACCATCGTTCATGGCCAATGGAATGGTTTTGGATTGCACAGTGGTCGGCTGGGTGTAACCCAGGTCCCCCACAGCCGCAATCAATTCGGGCGCAAGTCCTAAGAGTTTGAACCCATTGGGTGCCGCAGGCACCACAGGCTCGTCCATCACGGCTAGCTCAGGCGTGAAGCCTGCGTCATCCGTGGGCATAGAAAGTTCAGCTGGCACAGCAGTGCCCAGCTCAAAAGAGTCGGTCATTTTCACGTCCGCTCGCATTGATGCGGCGGCTCCGTCGAGGGTTGAACAACATCAACCATCAAACGAAGTTCTACGCCGTGCTCGGCGCGGGCGGCTCACTGTGTGAGC
>CANFYL010000088.1 GCA_947451285.1 Comamonadaceae bacterium | reverse complement strand
CAGCGCCACGCATTTGGGCATGGCCTCGTTCCTGGCCAAAGCCGGCGCCAGCATGCAGCACATTCCGATGAAGTCCACCGGCGACGCAGTCAACGAAGTGCTGGCCGGACGCGTGCAAGGTGTGACGTCAGCCAGCATCGGTGTGGCGGGGTTCCGCCAAGACCCGCGTATCAAGCTGCTGGCCTACACCGGCAGCCAACGCTCCAAGTTCATGCCTGAGTTGCCCACAGTGGCCGAGTCGGGCTTGCCGGGCTTCAAGTTCGATTCGTGGTTTGGCTTGCTGGCACCGGCTTCGACACCCAAGGCTGAGGTGGACCGCATCAACGCGGCCATGGCCAAGGTGCTGGCCGACCCCGTGGTGCAAGAGCGCTTCACCAAGCTGGGCGTTGAGTCGGGTGCGATGTCATCGGATGAGTTCCAGCGTTTGTTGCGTGCGGACTGGGACACGGCGGGTCAAATTGTGAAGGCTTCGGGCGCACGCATCGAGTGAGGCAAGCAAGCCTCAAGCGCCTGTACCCGCTTGTGAAACGGCCCCAACAGGGGCCGTTCAACTTTGCGCGCGTGCTTTGGCCTTGGCCAGCGCGGCTTCGATGATGGCGCGCTTGCGGTCCACTTCAGGCGCGCTGCCAGCGCCCTCTGCACCGTGGGTGTGGGCGGGTAAGTCGGCTAGTTTTTTGAGCGCTTTGGCTTGTAGCCGCTGCGCGTTTTCTTGGGTTTCACGGGCACTGCGCTGTTGGTGCCAGTCGTAGCGCGCGCGTGCCTGAGTGGCTTGTTCGGGTGACCAAGTGGCCCATCCGGTGCGCTGCGGATCAACGGGCTCGAGTTGGATGCAGTCCACAGGGCACACGGGGATGCACAACTCGCAGCCCGTGCAATAGGCCTCCACCACGGTGTGCATGCGTTTGTTGGCACCCAAGATGGCATCGGTCGGGCAGGCGTCGATGCACAGGGTGCAGCCGATGCACCACGCCTCGTCAATCACAGCCATCTGGCGTGGGCCTTCCACGCCGTGCTCAGCACTCAATGGAAGAACTGTTTGCCCCAGAATGGCGGCCAAGCGTTGCACACCTTCTTGGCCTCCGGGAGGGCATTGGTTGATGCCGGCTTGACCCTCGGCCATGGCTTGGGCGTAGCGTTGGCAGTCGGGGTAGCCGCATCGCGTGCATTGCGTTTGCGGCAAGGCGTCATTCAGACGCTGGAGCAGACTCACTTTTTAGCGCGCACAGCTTTCTTGGCTGCGGGCTTGGCGGCAACAGATTTTTTGGCAACCTTGGCAGCGACTTTTTTCGCAGCCACTGGTGCTGCGCGGCGGCTAGCGACCAAGGCTTTTTGAGCAGCAGGGCGTGCAGGGCTTGACTTGGCCGCAGGGCTGACTTTGGTGGCAGTTTGGGACTTCAACGCTTTTTGGTGTTCCAAGATAAAGCGCTTGACATGCGGGTACACCACTTCGCGCCAACGGCGACCACTGAAGATGCCGTAGTGGCCCGCGCCCGGTACCTCCAGATGGTGTTGCTCTTGGCGCACGATGCCTGTGCACAAGTCGTGCGCAGCCACGGTTTGTCCAGAACCCGAGATGTCGTCCAACTCGCCTTCCACGGTGAGCAGTGCGGTGGCACGGATGTCCTGGGGACGAACCAATTCAAGTTGGCCTGTTTCAGATTTCACTTGCCAAGTGCCACGCACCAGCTTGAACTCTTGAAACACCGTGTTGATGGTTTCCAAGTAGTAATCGGCATCCATGTCGAGCACGGCGTTGTATTCGTCATAGAACTGACGGTGCGACTCAGCGCTGGAGTTGTCGCCCTTGATCAGATCTTTGAAGTAGTCGTAATGGCTCTTCAAATGACGATCTGGGTTCATGGCCACAAAGCCGGTGTGCTGCAAAAAGCCGGGGTAGACGCGACGGCCTGCGCCCGGGAAGTTGTCTGGCACGCGATAGATCACGTTGTTTTCAAACCAGCTGAAGCTCTTGTTCATGGCCAAGTTGTTCACGGCAGTGGGGGACTTGGTGGCATCAATGGGCCCGCCCATCATGGTCATGCTCAATGGGGTTTTCTCGCCACGGCTGGCCATCAACGACACAGCGGCTAACACCGGCACAGTGGGCTGGCATACGCTCATCACATGGCAGTTGCCGTAGTGGCC
Organism: Comamonadaceae bacterium; assembly: GCA_947451285.1. Taxonomy (GTDB): domain Bacteria; phylum Pseudomonadota; class Gammaproteobacteria; order Burkholderiales; family Burkholderiaceae_C; genus Limnohabitans. The sequence goes on along the minus strand of CANFYL010000088.1, from coordinate 5,728 downwards.
TTGCAAGTAACGGATGAACTCTTGCACGTAGTTCACATAGTCGTCGAGGTGAAACTCGCCCTCGCTCAAGGGCACCAAACGGGCATTTTTCCAGTCGGTGATGTAGACCTTGTGGTCTTTGAGCATGGTTTTGACGGTATCTCGAAGTAAGGTGGCGTAGTGGCCAGACAACGGCGCCACGATCAACACCACGGGTTGACCCTTGAGGCTGGTCAGTGTGTGTGCGTCGTCGGTGAAGCGTTTGAAGCGACGTAACTCACAAAATGGCTTGTCGACTTCAATGCGTTCGTGAATGGCGACATCGACTTGATTGACCTTGACCGATTGAATGCCAAATTGGGGCTTCTCGTAGTCTTTGCCCAAGCGGTAGAGCAGGTCGTACCCCGCAGCAACCCTTTGCGCCAATTGGTTTTGGCCCAAGGGTGACATGGCATTGCTGTAGAGCTTAGAAGCGGCCTGCGCAAAGTCTGCGAAAGGCTCCATCAAGGTGCGCTGGGTTTCGAAGATTTGGTAAAGCATGGAGGTTGATCTCAAGTATGTTGCAGCGCAATATAACAGCTGAATATGGGGTGAAAATGGAGTCTGTCCCCCAATTCACAAGCCCTGTACATTTGCCCTAGACAACGAATGACCCACAATCCCACAACACCACGCATGCCCGTTCTATTTGTGGGCCACGGCAGCCCCATGAACGTGATCGAAGACAGCCCGTTTCGACGCGAGTGGACGCGTTACGGCGCCATGTTTGGCAGCCGCTGGCCCAAGCCCAAATTGATTTTGTGCATTTCAGCCCACTGGATCACCGAAGGCTGGTGGCTCACAGGCATGGCACAACCCAAAACCATCCACGACTTTGGTGGCTTTCCGCAAGAACTGTTCGATCAACAATACCCAGCGCCCGGTGCGCCGCAATGGGTGCAGCAGGTGGCTGCGCAATTGCATCAGCCCAGCAACGGACAAGCGGTGGGCATTGATATGCAAGCCTGGGGCTTGGACCATGGGAGCTGGGGCGTGTTAAAGCCCATGTTTCCAGAAGCAGACATTCCTGTGGTTCAGTTGAGCATTGACTACCACCGTCCCATCGCCGACCACTTTGCTTTGGGCCAGCAACTGCGCAGCCTGCGGGACGAGGGCGTGTTGATTTTGGCCAGCGGCAACACAGTGCACAACTTGCGCGCCATGCAACGCTCGGCTCCTGTGAACCAAGCGTTTGACTGGACGATTCAGTTTGACCAATGGGTGGCTGCGCAAATCAGCACCGGCCACAACGAGGCCTTGGTGGACTTTCAGCAGCAAGGTGAGATCGCCAAACTTGCGCATCCTAGCTACGACCACTACCTGCCTTTGCTGTATGCGGCAGGTGCGGCCCAAGCCGATGACACGGTGGAGTTTTTCAACGAAGGCTATCAACTGGCCTCAATGGCCATGCGCTCAGTCGTTTGGAACTGAGCGCGCTGGTTCACATCACCTTGGCGATGCAGGCGCAAACATAGTCGATGTTTTTGCTGTTGAGTGCTGCCACGCACATGCGACCGGTGTCGGTGCCGTACACACCAAACTCATTGCGCAGGCGCACCATTTGGTCTTTGGACAGCCCGGAGTAGCTGAACATGCCAATTTGGGTGGTGATGAAACCCATGTCTTGCTTCACGCCAGCGGCTTTCAAGCCATCGACCAGCTTTTGGCGCATGGCTTTGATGCGCACGCGCATCTCACCCAATTCTTTTTCCCACAAGACACGCAACTCGGGGTTGCCCAACACGGCCGCCACCACGGCACCGCCGTGAATGGGAGGGTTGGAGTAATTGGTGCGAATGACGATTTTGAGTTGGCTCAGCACGCGGGCCGCTTCTTCTTTGTCGGCGCACAGCACGCTCAAAGCGCCCACGCGTTCACCGTACAAGCTGAAGCTCTTGGAGAATGAGGTGGACACAAAAAAGCACAGTCCTGCGGCGACAAATTTTTGAATCACTGCGCCGTCCTCGGCAATGCCGTGGCCAAAGCCTTGGTAGGCCATGTCGAGGAAGGCTGTGAGGTTCTTGGCCTTGACCACGCTTACCACCTGGTCCCACTGGGCTGGGGTGATGTCGTAGCCCGTAGGGTTGTGGCAGCAGGCATGCAAGACCACAATGGTGCCAACTGCGGCGGCGTTGAGTGAGGCCAGCATGCCGTCAAAGTTCACGCCGCGCTTGTCGGCGTCGTAATAGGCATAGGTCTCAACCTTAAAGCCGGCGTTGGTGAACAGGGCGCGGTGGTTTTCCCAGCTGGGGTCAGAAATCAACACGGTGGCATTGGGGCTGAGGTGCTTCAAAAAGTCGGCGCCAATCTTCAAACCGCCGGTGCCGCCAATGCCTTGCACCGTGGCCACGCGCCCAGATGTCACGGGCTCGGAATCGACGCCAAACACCAGGCCTTTGACCGCGCTGTCGTAGGCGGCAATGCCGTCGATGGGAAGGTAGCCACGCGCAGTGGGTTTGGCCATCATGGTTTTTTCAGCCTGTTGAACGCAGTCCAACAGGGGCAGCTTGCCGTTGTCATCGAAATACACGCCCACGCCGAGGTTGACTTTGTTGGGGTTGGTGTCGGCGGCAAATTGCTCATTCAAACCCAAGATAGGGTCACGGGGTGCCATTTCGACAGCGGTAAACATTGACATCGTCAGTCCTTGATCACAGATAAACAGAAGGGGATTGGGTAAGAACGCGCAGTCTGCGGTAGGCTAGTGCGCTTGGCCTGAATTTTAAGGGCCAGCTTGATCGTTTTTTTGCCAATTTATGCCCACACCTTTTGAAGTTGTCTCAGACACCACTGTTTCACCCGCGACCGGGCAGATGGTGCGCTACCCCGGTTCCCCATTTGAGCTGTACCAGCCCTATCCACCTGCGGGCGATCAACCCACCGCCATTGCCGAGTTGATCGACGGCATCAACGATGGCGAGGTGTTTCAAACCTTGTTGGGCGTCACGGGCTCTGGCAAGACCTTCACCATGGCCAATGTGATCGCCCAATTGGGGCGGCCCGCCATTATTTTTGCCCCCAACAAAACTTTGGCTGCCCAGCTCTACAGCGAGTTTCGTGAGTTTTTCCCCAACAACGCGGTGGAGTATTTCGTCAGCTACTACGACTACTACCAGCCTGAGGCGTATGTGCCGCAGCGCGATTTGTTCATTGAAAAAGACAGCGCCATCAACGAACACATCGAACAAATGCGCTTGAGTTGTACCAAGAGCATCTTGGAGCGTCGTGATGTGATTGTGGTGGCCACCGTGTCGGCCATTTACGGCATTGGTGAACCCGAGAGTTACCACCAAATGGTGATGACGGTGCGCGCGGGCGACAAGGTGGGCCAACGTGACGCGATTGCCCAGTTGGTGCGCATGCAGTACGAGCGCAACGACCACGACTTCACGCGTGGCAAGTTCCGCGTGCGGGGTGACACGATCGATGTGTTCCCTGCCGAGCACTCGGAGTTGGCGATTCGCATTGAGTTGTTTGACGACGAGATCGACAGCTTGCAGCTGTTTGATCCGCTGACCGGGCGCATTCGGCAAAAAATTCCGCGTTTCACCATTTACCCCTCCAGCCACTACGTGACGCCGCGTGATCGCGTGCTGGCTGCGGTTGAGACCATCAAGGTGGAGCTCGCTCAACGCTTGAAAGAGCTGGTGGGTATGAACAAGTTGGTGGAGGCGCAGCGCCTGGAGCAGCGCACCCGCTTTGACTTGGAAATGCTCTCAGAAGTGGGTCACTGCAAAGGCATTGAGAACTACACCCGCCATTTGTCGGGCGCGGCACCCGGTGATCCCCCCAGCACCTTGACCGACTACATGCCCAAAGACGCGGTGATGTTCTTGGACGAAAGCCACGTGATGATTGGTCAGCTTGGCGGCATGTACAACGGCGACCGTGCCCGCAAAACCACCTTGGTGGAGTATGGCTTTCGCTTGCCCAGCGCCTTGGACAACCGCCCCTTAAAGCTGGAAGAGTTTGAAAAGCGAATGCGCCAAGTGGTGTTTGTGTCGGCCACGCCTGCCGACTATGAGAAAACCCATTCAGGTCGCGTGGTCGAGCAACTGGTGCGCCCCACAGGCTTGGTCGACCCTTTGGTCGAAGTGCGCCCCGCCACGCACCAGGTGGACGATGTGCTGCAAGAAATCCGCATCCGCGTCGATTTGAAAGAACGGGTGTTGATCACCACCTTGACCAAGCGCATGGCCGAGCAACTTACCGATTACCTCACCGACAACGGCGTCAAAGTGCGCTATCTGCACAGCGACATCGACACCGTGGAGCGGGTCGAAATCTTGCGCGATTTGCGCCTGGGAACTTTCGATGTCCTGGTGGGCATCAACTTGTTGCGCGAAGGCATTGATTTGCCCGAGGTGTCGCTGGTAGCGATTCTTGACGCCGACAAAGAAGGTTTTTTGCGCTCTGAGCGCAGCCTGATTCAAACCATTGGCCGCGCTGCCCGCAACCTCAGTGGAAAAGCCATCTTGTATGCCGACCGCATGACGGAGTCCATGAAGAAGGCGATTGGCGAAACCGAGCGTCGCCGTGCCAAACAAGTGACCCACAACGAAGCCCATGGCATCACACCGCGCGGTGTGTTCAAGGAAGTGCGCGATTTGATCGATGGCGTCTACAGTGAAAAGGCGGGCAAAGAGGCGCAGGCTCGAGAAATTCAGAAAGCCAAGATCGAAGACATGAGCGAACGCGATGTGGCCAAAGAAATCAAGCGTTTGGAAAAGCTCATGATGGAACACGCCCGCAACCTGGAGTTCGAAAACGCGGCTCGTGTGCGCGACCAACTGGCTTCATTGCGCGAGCAAGCCTTTGGCGGCGCAGGGCACGACAACGTGGTGGTGTTGGCTCAAAAGGCCTGAGCGAGCGACCGAGGCAGGTGCTGGGACGCAAGGGTTAACGCTTGGTTTTGCATGTGTGTCCTCGGATCAGCGATGGAGTACCCGAGCAAATCGATGGGGTTTATGGTATAGTTGACTCAATTAGTCGACAAAGGCCTCACCCCTGAAAGGAGCTTGCCATGCGTCTCACCACCAAAGGTCGTTTTGCTGTGACCGCCATGATTGATTTGGCCCTGCGCCAAAACAACGGGCCCGTCACCTTGGCAGCCATCAGCCAGCGCCAACAAATCTCCTTGTCTTACTTGGAACAGCTCTTTGGCAAGCTGCGCCGTCATGATTTGGTCGAGTCCACCCGCGGACCTGGTGGTGGGTATTCGCTGGGTCGCAAAGCTGCAGACATCACTGTGGCCGACATCATTGTGTCGGTCGACGAGCCCATCGATGCCACCCACTGTGGCGGCAAAGAAAACTGCTTGGGCGAGAGCGGTCGTTGCATGACCCACGAACTCTGGTCCTCACTGAACCAACGCATGGTGGAGTTTTTAGACTCGGTCACCTTGCAAAAACTGGTCGACGACCAATTGGCCAAAGGCATTGAAATAGAGAACAAGCCCGCCATTCGTCGTGCCATCTCCAGCATGCCGGTGGTCAAACCCATCCGTGTGAATGCGCCCAATTCGGTGTTTGCCTTGGGCAACGCCTTCGTCAAAAGCTAAATCTTTATCAAAAGTCTCTCGACATGACGCCTCATTTCCCGATTTATCTCGACTACGCTTCAACCAACCCCGTCGACCCACGCGTGGTCGACGCCATGATCCCTTGGTTGCGTGAGCACTTTGGCAACCCCGCATCCCGCAGCCACGCCT
>CANFYL010000087.1 GCA_947451285.1 Comamonadaceae bacterium | reverse complement strand
GTGATCGACTCGGTCAAACGCGCCGCTGCTTTGCCGGTGGGCGCTGCCAGGTGAATGCGCAGCGACTGCCCAGGCGCGGCTGCGCCCACCAAGGTGCTGAGCAAGCGCACCACGGTGGTGGTTTTGCCCGTGCCCGGGCCGCCGGTGATGAGGGTGATGCGGTGGGTGGCTGCCACCTCGCAGGCACGGCGTTGCATGTCGGCTTGTGCGGGGTCCGCTGGCGCCGGGAACAAGGCATCCAGGCGTTGTGACAAGTCGGCGGGCGCGGCGGTGGGCGTCAAGCGTGCGCTGAGTTGCTGGCGAGTGGTTTGTTCGGCTGCCCAGGCGCGGCGCAGGTAGAGCTTGCCTTGCGGGTGCGCGGGCGATAGGTGCAGCACCAAGGGCTGGCTGTCGCTGGGGGTGTCAAACAGGTCCGGTGTGTGGTCGTTGGCGCTGGGCTGGATCACTTCAGCCCAGGGCAGCGAGGCAGCGGCGGCGTGCAGCGTGTCGGGCAGTGCGGCGGCTTGCTCGTTGGACCAGCCCAGCAACTGCGCGGCTTGGCTGCGCAAGAGGCCCAAGTCCAAGCAGGCGTGACCTCGGCTCCATTGGTGGCTGGTCAGGGCAGCCAGCCACAGATGGCGTGGGTCATTGCTGGGTTGCTTGCTTTGCAGCAAGTTGGCCAGCGATTTGTCCAAGCTCGTCAAAGGCGCGGTCTGCGACCACGACGATTGAAGCAGGGGGGATAAGGTGTTGGGGGGCGGCATTCAAAGTCAGTTTACTAGGCGCAATGGTTTGCCAATTCATTTTTGTCAACTCATGCGCATAATATGCGCATACGCCACACAAGGAGCCCACATGGCAAGCTCGCCACATGCAATCGCTGCCTCACGCAAGCGCCCTGTCAACCTGACCCTGAGCGAAAGCTTGGTGACTGACCTCAAAAGCTACACCACCAACTTGTCGGCGACTGCCGAGGAGTTGCTCACAGCTTATGTGGTGGCGCAAAAACAGGCACGTTCACATCGACAACAACAGGCAGACCAAACGGTGGCTGCTTGGAATGTCGTGCACGCCAACCTAGGCTCATTCGCGGATGAACATTCCACACTCTGATGGCTCAGTTTGATCTTCATAAAAACAAAGGGCCGTTGAAAGACACCATCCCTTATGTGGTGGTCGTTCAGTCTTCTTTGTTTGATGGCTATCGACGCCGCGTGGTGGTGCCCTTGGTGCGCCGCAGTGTGTTGCCTGCTGGCATCGCCGGTACGCGGATGAATCCAAGCTTCAAGGTGCGTGGTGCGGTGCTGGTCTTGCATCCGCTGGACATGGTGTCTGTGGCGCTTGATCAGTTGGGTGAATGCGTGGGGTCCATCGCTGAACATGGGCAAGAGATTGCGGATGCCTTGGATGAGCTATTCACCCGTTCTTGGCATTGAGGCTCAATCGAGTTTTCCCGCAAACGCGGCGTCCAGGGCTTCCACCAAAGCGCGTGGCGGGCGCTGCACATGCACGCCGGCACCGGGCTGCTCGATGCCGCGCAAAAACAGGTACACCGCGCCACCCATGTGCAGGTCGTAGTCATAGTCGGCCAAGCGCACTTTCAGCAAGCGGTGCAGGGCCAGGGTGTAGAGCACGTACTGCACGTCGTAGCGTTTGTGCAGCACCGCGTCTTGCAGCGATGCGCTGGCGTAGTCGGCCAGCTTGTTGGACTTGTAGTCCACCACCCAGTAGCGCCCGTCGTGCGCCACCACCAAGTCCATGAAGCCAGTCAACATGCCTTGCAGCATGCGCGCTTGCAGTGCGGGGCGCGGCACGCCGGGCAGCAGGTGTTGGCCAATCCGCTGGTCCAGCGTGGCCGCAGACACGCCGTGCGCTTCGAAGCTGAATTCCATCTCGGCCCACAAAGCCTCGCGTGGCAACTGGCTCAGCACCAAGTCGGCCCCCAGGCCTTGCAGCGGCAGCGGGGTGTTGAGCAAGGCGGTGATCCACAGCGGCAACAGCGCTTGGGCGGCATCGTCCAATTGCAGCCAACGCGCTTTGCGTTGCAGCACGCTGTGCCACTCGGCGTGTGCCCACGCCGGTGCCTCGTCACGCGCGGCGGGCCATTGGTGGAGGGACTGCCACTCCAGCAAGTCGTGCAGCAAGGTGCCGTAGCTCGCCCCGGCCGGAAAGCTCTGCCAGCGGCTGGCGAGTGCTGGGTCGAGGGTGTGTCCGTGCGCGTGGTCGGATGTGCCGCCTGATGTGCTGTCTTGCGCGTTGTCCGATGCGCCGCTGGCCGACACAGGCGCCGTGGGCCAGTTGATCAGGTCCAACTCGCCGTCAAGCGTTTCGGCATCGGTGATGGCATCGGCCACGGCCTCGTCGCGCAGCGAGTCAGAACTCAAGCCCCGCGTGAGCGTGCTGAAGCTGGCGGTCCACCACAGGCTGTGGTGTTGGCGTTGTGGCGTGCGTGCCGCTTGGTGTTGCGTGCTCTGCACCGGTGGCTGGTAGGTCAGCTGCTGCAAGGCGGGCAACGGGGCCACGGCGATGTCGCTGCATGTGGCCCATAGCGCGTGCAACTGCGTTTGCAAGTCGCCACGTTCGCGGCGATGGAGCAGGCGCGACAAGGCGCTGCGCTTGAGCGTGCCCTTACTGGCGTCGCCCGAGAGGTCGCGCGCGGTCTCGGCCACACCCAGCCACAGCGCACGCTGGGCACGGGTGAGGGCCACATACAGCAGGCGCATGTCTTCGTCGGTGGACGAGGGGGTGTCGCTGGCGCTGTCGCTGTCCTCATCGTCTGATGCGGTGCGGATCGTGGTGGTTTTTTCAACCGTAAAACTGCCGGCGAAGGGCACAAACACCAGCGGGTACTGCAAGCCTTTGCTCTTGTGGTACGTGATGACCTGCACGCACTGCGCATCGGTTTCTAAGCGCATGGCGTGGGCGTCGCTGCTTTCGCTGGGTTGCTGAATTTGCTGGCCCAGGTGGCGCACCAGCGCATGTTCGCCTTGCAGGCTTTGAGCGGCATGTTGCAGCAGCTCGCCCAGGTGCAACAGGTTGCTTAAGGCGCGCTCGCCGTCTTGCCCACGCACCAGGCGTTGGGCGCGCTCACCGCTGTGCAGCCAGTGGTGCAGCATGGGCAACACACCGTGTTGTTGCCACAGGTGTTGCCAGTGGTGGAACTGGTCGAGCAGGGCTTCCCATGCCGTCTCGTCTTGGGTGATGGCCAACACCTCGTCAAGCGACAGCGCCCACAAGGGGCTGCCCAAGGCCGCGCGCACCCAAGCAGTTTGGCGCGGTGACGCCACGGCGCGCAGCAAGCGCCACAGGTCCAAGGCCTCAGGGCTTGCAAACACACTGGCATGGTCAGACAGGTACACGCTGGCCACACCACGCTGACGCAAGGCATCACGCATGGCGTCGGCTTGCGACTGTTTACGGACCAGCACCGCCATGTCGCCGGGGTTGGCCACGCGCTGGTTGAGCAGCAGCACCATTTGATCGGCAAACACCGCCGCCATCTGGTGCAGGTGATCGCCAGCTTTGACCACCGGCTCGTCGCCTTGCAGCTGCCACACGGTGAGGCCGGGTTGCAAGCGATCGTTACCCAGTGGCAGCGCCGCCACGTCACCCTCGGGCGTGACCTCGACAAATGCGATGTCGCTGGCCCCCGCGTTGCCGCTGGCGTGCTCCGGCGAAAACGGCGCATCGATTTGTGTGAACACATGGTTGATGGCACGCACCAGACCTGCGCTGGAGCGGCGGTTGCCACTCAGGGTGTGCAGGGCGTGGGGGTTGTGCGTCAGTGCTTGGCCACGGGCTTGCAAGTAGGTGCTGAGGTCGGCCCCGCGAAAACTGTAGATGGCCTGCTTGGGGTCGCCAATCATCACCAAGGCGTTGTCGGCTGTGACGATTTCCGGGGCGTAGATGCGGTGCAAGCTGCCGTATTGCCACGGGTCGGTGTCTTGGAATTCGTCCACCAAGGCCACCGGGTACTGCGTGCGAATGGCGGCGGCCAAGCGGCCGTCTTCTGACATCACAGCGCGGTAGAGGTTTTGCAGCAGGTCCGAAAAGTCAAATGCCGCGCGCTGTGTTTTGGCGGCTTGGTAGGCCAAACCCACGGCGTGTGCCGCGTGCTGGGTGATGCGTGCGCCTGTGTCGGGGGCTTGGGCCTCACATGCCAGATGCTCGCCGAGCGCAGCAAAAAATGCAAAGCGCTCGGGTTCGGGCCAGCCTTTGTCTTGCAAGGCGCTGAGGGTGAAGCGTGACAAGGTGGCGTGTTTGAGGGGCACGCCGTGTTCGGCCCAGGCTTGCAGACCCTCTAGCCACTTGGCGTAATTTTTTTCTGCAGCCCCTTTGAGGCGCTTGGCTTGCAGGGCGTGCAGCACCTCGGGCGTCCAGGCCTCGCGTGCAGCTTGCGCCGTGGCTTGACACTGTGTGAGCCACTGCATGTGGGCGGCAATGGCTTGGCTGGGCGTGAACGCGGGGTCTTGGGGCACGCGGGGTGTGCGGTCTTGTTCACGCCACACCAGTTGCAGTTGGCTCAGCAAGTCGTCGGGCGAGCGCCCGATGCTGGGCTGCACCTGTTGCAGCACCTCGGCAGCTTGTGGGTAAAACCAAGTGCGCCAATAGTCTTGCACCAGCTGGCGTTGCAGCGCTTGCGCGTTGTCCAGGCGGGTTTGCTCAAACAGGTGGCGGCTGTCGAGCGCGTGCTGGCTCAGCATGCGGCGTGACCAGGCGTGGATGGTGTAGATCGCGGCGTCGTCCATCCAATCCGCCGCAGCACTCAGTTGCAAGGCGCAGCGCGGCCACAGCGTTTTGTCAAAGCTGTCGCGCAGCTCGGTCAAAAAGCTGTCGGCTTCAAAGCCTTCGGGCAGGGCCCGCTGTTGCGCACTGCTGTCAAACAGCACAGCCGCGTCGTGCAAGCGTTGGCGAATGCGTTCACGCAATTCGGCGGTGGCTGCTTCGGTGAAGGTCATCACCAAAATCTGCGGCGGCATCAAACCATCATGGGTCTGGCCCTGAGGTCCTTGCCGACCATGGCCCAGCACCAAGCGCAGGTAGAGCGCGGCCAGCGTCCAGGTTTTGCCTGTGCCCGCGCTGGCTTCGATCACCTGACGTCCCATCAAGGGCAGGGTGAGCGGCTGCAACTCGGTCATGGCGTGTCCTCGTGATGAGCGGTATCACTGCCCGTGGGCATCAATACCGCCGCATCCACCATGGGGCCGTATAGACGCTCGGCCCAGGCAGACAGGTGGGGGGCCAGGTCGTCAAAGCTGTTGAACACGCGTTGCAAGGTGGTGGACTCGGGGTATTCGCCGCTTTGCATGTGCCCGCCTTCAAACGTGCTGCGTGCCGCCAGCAAGGGGTGGGGGTCTTGGCTGCGTTGGGCGTTCAAAAACGCACACGCGGTTTTGCGTGCCACGGGCAAGGGCGCTTGCCAGGCTTGCACATAGGCGTCTACCAAGTGGTGCAACTGTGCTTTGGCGCCGTCGGGCGACAGGGGGTTGAACTGCACCCAGCCGTCCAAGCCCACTTGCGCGCTGGTGGTGGGTGTGCCACTGGCGCAGGCCACCAGGTGTTGCAGCCACACCTCGGTGAGGGTTTCGGCACGTGGGCGTTGGCTGTCGGCTTTGCGTTGGCCTTGCAGCACCGAGCCGGGCCGCACATCCACTTGTAACCAGGCGTTGCGCTGGGCATTGGTTTTCCAAAGCTGCGGCTCAGGCTGCCACTCGGCATGCAAGCGCATCTCACCCGACGCAAGCATGAACGACAGGTCCAGCGACTGCGCAGCCAACTCGTGCGGCCAGTCGGTCAAGCGGGGGGCCAAACGTGCCCACAAGGCCTCGCGCTGTTGGCGCAGCAGCGCTTGCTGCGCTTGGCCGAAACCCGCCAGCGCCAAGCTGCCACTGCCCTGCATTTGCTGCAAGGCACGCTCGGGGTCGTGGGCGCGGGCCAGGGTTTGGCTGAGCAAGTAGCTGTCGAGGCCATCCAGTGCAAACGGCTCTTCTTCAGGGGCTTCTTCTTCGGGTGTGTCCAACTGCACCCGCAGGCGTTCGCGCACAAACACGTCCACGGGTTGACGCAACAGGCGGGCCAGTTGGCGCAGGCTGATCTCAGTGGGCAGCGCGGTGGCGGCGGGCGCTGGACGCGCTGTCGATGCCGTCGCCAGGGCCTGTATCGCGAGTACCTGCGAAGGTGAGTGGGCAAGCGCGGCTGCATCGGGGCTGTGCGCTTGCTGCCAATCGGTGGCGTAGGTGACCCAGCCCCGGCCCGCTTGAAAGTAGCTGGGCGAAAACGCGTGCAGCGGCTGCAAGGGCGCTTCAAATGCAGCGCGTTTGGGTTTGGAGGAGTTGGCGTTAGCTTTGGCGTTGGGGGTGGAGGTGGAGGTGGAGGTGGAGGTGGAGGATGAGAAGGTGTCCGTTTCCATTTCCGTTTCTGCTTCCGCTTCCAAAGTCCAACTCGCGTTGAGGTAGTCCATGAGCTGTGCCACCAGCACCGACGGGGGTTGGTCTTGGTGGTCGGTGGCGCGTTGGCCTTGCCAGCTGATGAACAGGCGCTGGCGTGCAGACAGCAGGGCTTCTAAAAACAGGTAACGGTCGTCTTCGCGGCGTGAGCGGTCGCCTGCGCGCCACAGCTGTGCCTGGCCCATCAGGTCGAAGTCACGCGGGGTTTGGCTGCGTGGGTAGTCGCCATCGTTCATGCCCAGCAAACACACCACCTGAAACGGGATGGAGCGCATGGGCATGAGCGTGGCGAACTGCACGCCACCGCCAAAGAAGCGCCGGTGCATGGCGGGTTGCTGCAACTGGCCCAACCAGTGTTCGCGCACCACCACCAAGGGCAGGGGCGCGTCCAAGCGGGCCAGTTGGCATTCGGCCAGCCAGGTTTCCAGTGGCGCCATCACGCGCTCCAGCAAGCGCACCTCGGCGTCGCTGCTGGCCTTGAAAAACTGCGTCACCAGGGTTTGCAGCAACGTCACCCATTGCTCGGGTGTGTGTGGCTGGCGCAATTGATTCAAGGCCCATTCGATGTGGCGCAGCCATTGCAGCAGGCCATCCACCACACGCGTGTCCAGGCCACCTACGCCGGCCATCGGCCAAGTGTCTTGCCAGGCCGGCGAGTGCAACGCGTGGGCGTCAACCGTGCCCATGGCGTAGCCCAGCAACAAGCGCTGCACGCCAAATAACCAGCTGTTTTGTGCTGCATCGGGCAAGTCGGCATCCATGCCCCAGGTCTGGCGGTGTGGCGCGTCCAGGCCCCAGCGCACCCCGGCTTGTTGCAGCCAGTCGTCGAGTTGCGCCACATCGGCTTCGTCCAAACCAAAACGCGCACGCACGGCGGCCACTTCAAACAGGCTCATCCACTCCACGCGGGTGATGCGCAGTTGCGGCAGTTGCAGCAGCACATCGAGTGCCTGCACCAGTGGTTCGGTGCGCGGCGTGGTGTCGGCCACCGAATAAGGAACGTGGCGCGGTGTGTGCGCCGCAAAGCGCCCAAACACGGCGTGGATGTGCGGTGCGAACAGCGCCATGTCGGGCACCATCACCATGATGTCGCCCGGTTGCAATTGCGGCTGCGCATCGAGCCAGGCCAAGATGCGGTCGTGCAGCACCTCGACTTCGCGTTGTGCCGAATGCGTTTGCACAAACGTCACGCTCTGGTCGCCGGTTGGCAGTGGCTCAGGCGTGGCGGGTGCCGGGTTGAGGTTGAGCAGGTCGGACTGCAAGCGTTCCAGCGCGGTGGCAGGGCGCTGTTGTTCGTGTGCCGTGGTGACCGGGTCGACGAACACATCGACGCGCTGAAACTGGTGGCGGTAACGCGCCACATCGTCAAAGCCATCGAGCAGGTGCAGGTAGTCGCGCCCGTGTTTGCCCCAGGCGGCCAGCAAGGGGTTGCTGTCGGTGTGCAACTGGTATTGCTCGGCAGGCGTGAAGCTGTCGCTGGGCAAGGGCAGGCTGGTTTTGTGGCTGTGTCGTTGGCGCGTCCACTGCGCCAAGGGACGGCGGCTGTCCACCACATGGCCCCAAAAATACTGACACGGGTTTTGCACCAGCATCAACACCTGGCACACCCGGCCCAAGGCCGCCAGGGCCTGCACGGTTTGCATGGGCAATG
>CANFYL010000086.1 GCA_947451285.1 Comamonadaceae bacterium | reverse complement strand
AGTCAATGGCTTCGATGAACTCGCCAGGCTGCAACACGTTTTGCTTTTGCCCGGTGTAGAACTGGTCCAGCGCCACGTTGCGGGTTTTGTTGCCACGGCGCAGCACCAAGCTGGCACCCAAGGCCATCAAGCAGGGCATGGTGTCGCCAATGGGTGAACCATTGGCAATGTTGCCCGCCAAGGTGGCGGTGGAGCGGATGGGGGGCGAACCAAAGCGGCGCAGCACCTCGGCAAAGTCGGGGTAGGCATTGGCCACCAGAGTTTCAACCTGCGTCAGCGACACCGCAGCGCCGATGCGCCAGGCCTTGGGGGTGTCGGCCACTTGGCGCAGCTCTTTCACATTGCCCAGGTACATGATGTGGTCCGGGCGGCTGAACTGTTTGTTGACCTGCAAACCCACCTCGGTGCTGCCCGCGAGCAGCGTGGTGGTGGGGTGCTTGACCAGGTAGTCGGCCACTTCGGCGAGCGTGGCGGGCGAGACGAACTCGTTGCCCTTTTTGGTACGCACCACGGGCTGGACGATGATGTCGCCGTCCAGGCTCAAGGTGGGCGTGGCGGCACGCTTGATCTCTTTCAACAGCGGCACATCGGCGCTGTCGTCCACTTTCAAAGCGGTTTTCTTCTCGCAAGCTTTGACCGTGGCATCGATGATGGGGGTGTAGCCCGTGCAGCGGCACAGGTTGCCGCTCAGCGCATCGGTGATCTCTTGGCGCTTCGGGCTGGTGTTGGTTTGCACCAGGTTGACCAAACTCATGACGATGCCTGGGGTACAGAACCCGCATTGCGAACCGTGGCAACCCACCATGGCTTCTTGCACCGGGTGCAGGGAGCCGTCGGCTTTTTTCAGGCTTTCCACGGTCTTGACCGATTTGCCATCCAACGCAGGCAACAACTGGATACAGCTGTTGACCGGCACGTAGTTCACGCCCGTGCCTGCGGCATTGAGCTCGCCCACCATCACCACACAGGCGCCGCAATCGCCTTCGGCGCAGCCCTCTTTGGTGCCGGTGCGGTGCAGTTGCTCACGCAGGTAATCCAGGACAGTGGTGGTGCGGCGCACACCTTGTGCTTCGTCGATGTGGCCGTCGAGCACAAATCGCACGGTGTTGGTGACTTGGGTCATAGTGGTTGGGGAGGTGGGAAGCCAGAAAAAAATATGCACAGATTTTAGTGACTTGCACCCCGAAACCGAAGCGGGTATGCCGTTGGGTATACAAATAAATCAGATCCACAGCGCACTAAATAACTAAATAGCGCCCCTACACTGATCACATGGAGCACAAAGACTATTCCCCCTGGCGCATCAAGCCCAAGAGCAGCGTGAAACTCAACGAGATCGACAGCTTACCCAAGCCCAAAGATTTGCCCAGCGAAGAAGCGTGGCATGCCAGCCTGCACAAGCTTGGCGAGAAGCTCAACAAGCTGCAAGGCACTTTGCATGCCGGCAAGAACCAGGGTTTGTTGTTGGTCTTGCAAGGCATGGACACTGCGGGCAAAGACGGGTTGATTCGCAGTGTGTTCACCCACATCAGTCCCTTGGGCGTGCGCGCCGAGGCCTTTGGGGCCCCCAGCGACTTAGAGAAAAGCCACGACTTTTTATGGCGCATTCACCAAAAGACGCCTGCCTTGGGGGACATGGTGATTTTCAACCGCAGCCATTACGAAGACGTGCTGGTCACGCGTGTGCGCGGCTGGGTGAAAAAAGAAACCTGCGAGAAACGCTTTGAGGACATCAAGCACTTTGAGAGCCTGTTGGCTGATTCGGGCATCACCGTTCTCAAATGCTATTTGCACATCTCCAAAGCCGAGCAAAAAAAGCGCTTGCAGGCGCGTGTGGACGACCCGCACAAACACTGGAAACTACAACCCTCCGACTTTGAAGACCGTCAACTGTGGCCCCAATTTGCCGAAGCGTATGAAGACGCCCTGTCAGCCACCAGCACCCCCGACGCGCCTTGGTATGTGGTGCCAGCCGATTCCAAACCCTACCGCGACTTGTTTGTGGCAGGCCTGTTGGTGCAAACCTTGGAGAGCATGAAGCTGGAAATGCCCAAGCCTTTGTTTGACCTGTCCAAAGTCAAGCTGGACTGAGCACGCGACACAAGGCGACCTGGGTAACTCTTGTTGACTCAAGACCCCCGATAGGTCGAATAACTCCAGGGGCTGACCAACAAGGGCACGTGGTAATGCTGGTCGGTGTGGGCCACACCAAAGTCCAAGATCACTTGGTCTAAAAAATTAGGCTCTGGCAAAGCCACGCCCTTGGAGGCGAAGTAACACTTCACGTCAAACACCAGTCGGTAGGTGCCCTTCTTCAGGCTGTCGTTGTCATACAGCAGGCCATCTGGGTTGCGACCATCGTGGTTCAGGGTGAACGATTTGACCAAGCTGGCTTGGCCATTGGCTGTGGTGAACAAAGACACCTGCATGCCTGCGGCGGGGCCACCGTGCATGGTGTCTAAAACGTGTGTGCTCAATCCCATGTATCGCTCCAAAAAAGAGATGGCAACCAAAACGGTTGACTGAAAGTGTATACAGTTTTTGTATTTGAAGCTATCATTGAACGACAACGACCTTGCCGGAGACTCTCATGGACAGCTCAACCGCCACCCGAAGCATTGTGGATGCGATGACCAAGGCCATCGTGGAACACCGCCTGCACCCAGGCACGAAACTGGCCGAGCAAAAACTGGCCGATCACTTTGGCGTGTCACGCACCTTGGTGCGCCAGGCCTTGTTTCAGTTGGCGCAAAAACGCCTGATTCGTATGGAGCCCGCACGCGGTGCCTTTGTGGCCACGCCCTCCTCCGACGAAGCGCGCCAAGTGTTTGCCGTGCGCCGCATGCTCGAAGCCGAGATGACGCGCAACTTTGTGCGTCACGTCACGCCAGCCCAAATCAAAGCCCTCAAAGAACACGTCGCGCAAGAAAAAGCCGCGGTGAGCAGCGGCGATGTGCCAGGCCGCACCGACTTACTGGGCGACTTTCATGTGCGCATTGCTGAATTGATGAACAACCAGGTGCTGGCCCAAATGCTGGGCGAGTTGATTTCACGCTGTGCGC
This sequence comes from Comamonadaceae bacterium, assembly GCA_947451285.1. Lineage (GTDB taxonomy): Bacteria > Pseudomonadota > Gammaproteobacteria > Burkholderiales > Burkholderiaceae_C > Limnohabitans. The sequence continues at coordinate 5,031 of CANFYL010000086.1, read as the reverse complement.
TGATCACGCTGATGTACCAAAGCACCCATGCCGCGCAACACTCGGCCGAAGAGCATGCCGAGATCATCAAAGCGATTGCAGCCAAAGACGAGAAATTGGCGGTGCGTTTGATGGACGAGCACCTGCTTCATGTGGAAGAAAACCTCACCCTTGACCGCAAAGTGCCCAGCAACGACATTGCCATGGCCTTGGCCTGAACCGGAACACCCCTATGTCTAACCCCCACGCCGTTTACAACAGCACAGCCTCTTACCCCCGTGACTTGGTGGGCTATGGCCGCACACCTCCACACGCCCAATGGCCTGGCCAGGCCCGCGTGGCGGTGCAGTTTGTGTTGAATTACGAAGAAGGCGGCGAGAACGCCACGCTGCACGGCGACGCGGGCAGTGAGATGTTCTTGAGCGAGATGTTCAACCCACCGAGCTTTCCCGACCGCCACCTGAGCATGGAAGGTATTTACGAATACGGTTCACGTGTGGGTGTCTGGCGCATCTTGCGCGAGTTTGAAAAACGCGGCCTGCCCTTGACGGTGTTTGGTGTCAGCATGGCGTTAGAGCGCCACCCCGAACTCACGGCAGCACTGGTCGAGATGGGACACGAGATTGCCTGCCATGGCTTGCGCTGGATCAATTACCAAACCATCGACGAGGCGACAGAGCGGGCGCACTTAGAGCGCGGCATTGAGATCATCGAGCGTTTGACGCACACCACGCACGGGAACTCGATCCACGGCGCGGGTTGGTACACCGGACGCGACAGCCCCAACACACGCCGGCTGGTGCTCGACCATGGCGGCTTTGAGTACGACAGCGACTATTACGGCGAAGACCTGCCGTTTTGGATGCAAGTGCAAAAAAGCAATGGAGACATAGCGCCCCACTTGGTGGTGCCCTACACGCTGGACTGCAACGACATGCGCTTTGCCTTGCCACAAGGCTTTAGCCAGGCAGAAGACTTCTTCATCTACTTGCGCGACACCTTTGATGCGCTCTACGCCGAAGGCGACCCCAATGGCACCAACGCCCCCAAGATGATGAGCGTGGGCATGCACTGCCGCTTGCTGGGCAAGCCCGGACGCATCGTGGCGCTGCAAAAGTTTTTAGACCACATCGCCAAACACGACCGTGTGTGGGTGGCGCGGCGCATCGACATTGCCCGCCACTGGAAGCAAGTGCACCCCTACCCAGCCAACGTCTAACCGCATCCGCAGGACACCCCATGAGCACCACGCACATCACGCTGAACCAAATCAACACCTTGCCGCGCGCAGAGGCTGCGGCCTTGCTGACGGGCTTGTACGAACATTCAGATTGGATTGCCGAACAAGCCCTCAACGCACGTCCTTTTGCGTCTGCTGCCGCGCTCAAACACGCCATGGTCGAGGTGCTCAACCGCGCGGGCCGTGAGCCCCAAGTGGCCTTGGTGCGTGCTCACCCCGAATTGGCTGGCAAAGCCATGGTGACCCAAAGCCTCACCGCCGAATCGACTCACGAACAAAGCAAAGCGGGGTTGACCGACTGCACCCCCCAAGAATTTGCGCACATCCAACAGCTCAACGCCAGCTACAACGCCAAGTTTGGGTTTCCCTTCATCCTGGCGGTGCGTGGCCCACGCGGTGCGGGCTTGACGCGCCAACAAATCATTCAAACCTTCGAACGTCGCTTGGACAACCACCCCGACTACGAATTGGCCGAGTGCTTGCGCAACATCCACCGCATTGTGGAGATCCGCCTCAACGACAAACTTGGCTACCAACCCACACTGGGCCACGAGGTGTGGGACTGGCACGAATGGCTGGCCCAATTCAGCGACGCAGACGACGCGCTGACAGTGACCTATCTGACCGATGCCCACCAGAAATGCGCACGCACGATTGAGCTGGGGCTTCAAGCCTGCGGCTTTGACGATGTGCGCATTGACGCGGTGGGCAACGTGGTGGGCATCTACAAAGCAGCCACCGAGAACGCCAAAACCTTGATGACCGGCTCGCACTACGACACGGTGCGCAACGGCGGCAAGTACGACGGACGCTTGGGCATTTTTGTGCCCATGGCCTGCGTGCGTGAACTGGCCCGCGCCAACCGGCGTTTGCCCTTCAACCTGGAAGTGGTGGCCTTTGCCGAAGAAGAAGGCCAGCGTTACAAAGCCACTTTCTTGGGCTCGGGCGCTTTAGTGGGCGACTTCAAACACGAATGGCTGGACCAAGCCGACGCCGACGGCATGACCATGCGCCAAGCCATGCAACAAGCGGGCTTGAAAGTGGCAGACATCCCCAAGCTGGCCCGCGATGCATCCAAGTACCTGGGGTTTGTGGAAGTGCACATCGAGCAGGGTCCGGTGCTCAACGAGCGCGACCTGCCGCTGGGCGTGGTGACCTCAATCAACGGCAGCGTGCGCTTTGTGGGTGAAGTCAGGGGCGTGTCCTGCCACGCAGGCACCACCCCCATGGACCGCCGGCGCGATGCCGCAGCAGCCGTGGCCGAGCTGGCCCTGTTCGTGGAACAACGCGCTTTGCGCGACCGCGGTGCCGATGGCCAATGCAATGCCGTGGGCACAGTGGGTTTGCTGACGGTGCCCAATGGGTCCATCAACGTGGTGCCAGGGCGCTGCCAGTTCAGCCTGGATTTACGCGCCCCCACCGATGGACAACGCGACCTGCTGATGGGCGATGTGCTCAACGCCTTGCAAACCATTTGCAGCCGCCGTGGGGTGCATTACACGCTGGAAGAAACCATGCGTGCCAGCGCCGCGCCCAGTGCACCGCAATGGCAAGCGCGCTGGGAAGCCGCCGTGCAAGCGCTGGGCGTGCCCTTGTTTCATCTGCCCAGCGGCGCTGGGCACGACGCCATGAAGTTGCATGAGGTGATGCCCCAAGCCATGCTGTTTGTGCGCGGCCAAAACGCAGGCATCAGCCACAACCCGCTAGAGAGCACCACCAGCGACGACATGCAACTGGCCATCGACGCCTTCATGCACTTGCTGCACAACACCACCGCTTAAGCCCGCACACTGCAAAACGAGACACCCATGACCGACCACAACCACAACGCCGCCTACGCCCAACTCGATGCTTGGATCGACGCCCACTTTGACGAACAGGTGAAGTTCTTGCAAGCCTTGGTGCAAGTGCCCACCGACACACCCCCCGGCAACAACGCGCCCCATGCAGAGCGCACCGCTGAGTTGTTACAAGGCTTTGGCTACATCGCCGAAAAACATGCTGTGCCCAGCGACGAGGTGAAGGCCTATGGCTTGGAGAGCATCACCAACCTCATCGTGCGCCGCAAGTTTGCTGACGGCGGCAAAACCATTGCCCTCAACGCGCATGGCGATGTGGTGCCCCCAGGCGACGGCTGGACCCACAAGCCCTACGGTGGCGAGATTGACAACGGTGCCATGTATGGCCGTGCCACCGCGGTGAGCAAAAGCGACTTCTCCACCTTCACCTTTGCCACACGCGCCTTGGAATCTCTGGGTCTGCCACTCAAGGGCGGCGTGGAACTGCACTTCACCTACGACGAAGAATTTGGCGGCGAAAAAGGCCCCGGCTGGTTGCTGGCCCAAGGCCTCACCAAGCCAGACCTCATGATTGCCGCAGGCTTTAGCTACCAGGTGGTGACCGCGCACAACGGTTGCCTGCAAATGGAAGTCACCGTGCAAGGCGAAATGGCGCACGCCGCTATTCCCGACAGCGGCACCGACGCGCTGCAAGGCGCGGTGCATATCTTGAATGCGCTGCACGCACTCAACGCCGGCTACCTGAAAACCACCTCCAAAGTGGAAGGCATCACCCACCCCTACCTCAACGTGGGCCAAATCAGCGGCGGCACCAACACCAACGTGGTGCCGGGCAAAGTGGTGTTCAAACTTGACCGCCGCATGATTCCCGAAGAGAACCCCGTCGAGGTGGAAGCGTCGATTCGCAAAACCATCGAAGACGCAGCCGCTTCATTCAACCCACCGCGCGGTGGCAAGCAACTCAAGGTGGACATCAAACGCCTGTTGCTCGCCAAAGCCATGGTGCCACTCGCGGGCAACCAGCTTTTGGTGGACGCCATCCAAAAACACGGCGAGCAACTGTTTGGCGAACCCATCCCCGCTGTGGGCACCCCGCTCTACACCGATGTGCGCCTGTATGTAGAGCGCGGCATTCCCGGTGTGATTTACGGCGCAGGCCCACGCACAGTGCTGGAGAGCCATGCCAAGCGCTCAGATGAGCGCTTAGACCTGGAAGACTTGCGCCGTGCCACCAAAGTGATTGCGCGGACGTTGAGGGATTTGTTGAAGGGTTGAATTCTGCAATGCAGCGATGAAACCGAGTCTATTTAGGTCATTGGGCAACGGACAAATAGGCATCCACAACCGAAACACCCCAATACGCAGCGATGATCAACACAATGAACATTGCCGTGACACAGTAATCAAGTTTGATTTTTTCTTGCTCAACGCAATCAAGTTGAACCATCAGCGCGTCAAGTTGATACTCTTGTTGACGAAAATAAAAGCACAGCTTTTTTTTTGAAAAGCTCACTTTGTATTTCTCATACAGATATTTTTTGTAGTCAGAACTTTCGAGTCGCCACTGTTGACTGATTAAAGGTTTGAACACAGTTTTTAAAATCCTTACTCAAAATCATGAACCCACAAAGCGTGTTTATAAAAGTTCATCAGACATTGGTTTGCTCAGAAAACTTGTCGATTGCTAGTCACGAAGGTCAATGTGCCCAACTATTTATTGACGCATCAAATATCAACGATAAATCAAAATATTTAATGACATCTTGCTCATTGAGAAATGTATTGTTGATTAGGTAGGCAAGCTGAGCCAAGTAGCTAGCTTGTTGATGCATTTCTCCAGCCCGAGCAGCGCTGGCCAGCTGGGGGGTAATCCTCCCCTTTTGCAATGGTCGCAGAAGTAGAAACGTTACGCAGCCATAGCCAACCGCTGCTTAGGTGTGAATCCGCCCAAGGCCATATTAGGACGGTCATGGTTGTAAGACCACATCCACTTCGTTGCAAAGTCTTGCACCT